>JAKLKA010000184.1 GCA_023150915.1 Polyangiaceae bacterium | reverse complement strand
GAGCAACCCAGCGCGCCGATCGCCGCGAGCGCTAGGGCCGCGATGCGCCAGCCAGTGTCGGTGCCCGCGCGCCGCATCGGACGATCACGGGGCAGGCTTGCAGTTGTTGTACGCGGTGGCGCAGTTGGTCTGCATGCAGGTCTTGCACGAAGCGTCCGGCGTCGAGTTCGGACTGTTGCAGGTGGTGAAGCAAAGCTCGCCGGTGCACTTGCCGGCGCCGTCTTGGCCGCACGCGCAGGCCTCGATGGCCTTCCACTTGGTGGCCTCGGCCCCGGTGCAGACCGTCTTCGGATCGCCGCCCGCCAAGATCTGAGCGCAGCTGACACAGCCCGTGCCGCCGCCGGTTCCACCGGTGCCGCTGCCGCCGGTGCCGCTGCCGCCGGTGCCGCTGCCGCCAGTGCCGCTGCCACCGGTGCCACCACCGCCGGTGCCGCCAGTACCCGTGACGGGATTGCCGTCGCAGTCGACCGTGGCCTTCACGCCGAACAGTGTCGCGTCCAGGCAGCCGGTGCCGACCAGGCTCTCGACCGCGCCGCAGGTCTTGCCGTCGGGCAGACAGCAACCCGGCAGCGTCTTGCCTTGCCAGGTCACGCTCGGGCAGTCCGGATCGGTGTTCGAGGCGTCGGTATCGGCCGGCGGCAGACACTCTTGCCCGATGCTCGGGATCTTGAAGCCGCACGTGTCGTTGGTCTGGCAGCACGACTCGGCGAGCCCTGCCGCGGCGGCGGGCGGCGGCGGACACTCGACGCCCTTGCAGGTGGCGCCCGAGTCGCCGCCCCCCGAGCCGCCAGTTCCCCCGCCAGTCTTGCCCCCGAAGTAGCGAATCACTTCGCCGCTCGAGTCGCGGTCGTCGCCGCTGCACGCCACGACGACAGCAAAGGTCATCCCCAGTACGCCCAAAGCACGCGGTCCGCGCCCGCCCGATCGCTTCACGGTGCCTCTGACGCTATCAGCGCACCGAGCCCTGCCGCAAGTGTCGGCGAGGCCAGGGACCTGACGCCGCTCATTTCGAACATTTCGAACTTTCGCGATCCGCGGCCGGGGTGATAGCGTTTTCGCCAAGTCAGCGGGGCAGGGGTTCCGCCAGCGGAGGGTCGCGAAGTGAAGCGAGTTTTTGGAGGGTTGTTGTTGGGTTCGGCCGCTTTGCTCTTTGCGGCCGCGTGCGGCAGTGACAGCGAGGGCGACAAGTCGTGCACCTGCTCGTGCAGCTGCGCCGGCGCCGCCCCCACCACGCTCAGCGGCGTGGCCGATGCCGATCAGTGTCGCGCCGACTGCAAGGCGTCGTGCTCCGGCGAGTGGGACGGAAAGTACGACTGCAGCTGAAGGAGGGCTTCGCTGGCCGGGCCCCTCGCGTGACGGAGGAGGGCCAGGGCGGCCGCTCGCGGCCGCTGGCCGGCCTGGTGGGCGCGGTCGCACCCGTCGACGGCTTGACGTGGGCCGACGCGCCGGTGGGTTGCGCAGCAGACCGCGCACGTCGCTGCGCCTGCGCCGCCCGCTTTGCCGCGCCCAGTCGCTCCGACGCATCGACCTGTTCGCCGACGCCTCAGTAGACCTGCAGGGCCTTGTCGATCAGGGCCGCGATCTCGTTCAGCTCGGGGTCGGTGCCAGAGGGGTTCGCGGCGCTGGCCAGCTGCTTGGCTTTGCCCAGCTCCTGCGCCGCGGTCGCGGGCTTCTTGAGTGCTTCGGCATACGCGATGATGGCCTTGGCCTTGCCCAGGTACTTGGGCGGCGTCCCGAGCAGAGCGCCGAGCGTGGTCTTGGCGGATGTCTCTTGCTTGGCGTGCCCGGTCGGCAGCTGCCAGCGCACCACCACCTCGACCGGATCGCTGCCGTCGAACGCGGAAGCCGCGCAAGGTGCCACCACCTGGTTGAACACCATGGCATCGTCCGGAGCCAGGTGCTGCGGTTCGATCACCTCGGGGTTGGTCGAGTACTCTTCGCCGTAGAACTTCTGGATGCCCATGTACCAGGGCAACCGCAGCTCGACCCCCACCGAGCGCGCCGCGATGTCCATGGTCTCGTCGAAGCGTTTGCCGAACATCTTCTTGGCTTCGCCGGCCGCGTCCAGATAGACGTACGCGCCTCGTCCCGCGTCGGTGACTGTGTTCATCAGGGTGTCGTTCACTCCGGCGCCCACGCCGACCCCGACCAGGTAGATGCCGTCGCCGTCGTTCAGGGCTGCGCCGTCGCCAATGATCTTCTCCTGCGTGATACCCACGTTGGCCATGCCGTCGCTGATCAGCACCACGCGATTGAGCTTGCTCGGGTCGAAGCTCTTCTGGGCCAGGGCATAGCCCTTCGAGAGCCCGCCGTGCAGGTCGGTGCCGCCGCTGGCCGACAGGCCCTTGGCCAGCGAGACGACCTTGGCGTCGCCCGGGCCGGTCGCCAGGTGCGAATCCAGCATCACCTGCTGCGCGGTGTTCCAGGTCACCATGCTGACGATGTCCCCGGTCCGGAGCTGGCCGGCGATGGCCAGCACGGCGTCGCGTTGCAGCTCGATGGGCTCTCCAGCCATCGAGCCCGAGGTGTCGAGCACGAAGGTCAGCACCATGGGGCGTCGCGGTTTGGTAGCGGCGGGCGACGCCACGCCGATCTGCAAGTCATAGCTGCCGGCCGTGTCGCCAGCGGCAAGCTCGGACACGATCGAGAGCTTGCCCGCGTCGGCGGCGGGGTAGCCCACGTTGTAGTAGTTGAGGAACTCGTAGGTCCTCAGGATGTACGGCGGGACTTGTTGCCCCGAATTGAGCAGGCGCCGCGCGATGGCGGGCGACGCCATCGAGTTCGAGTCGTCCGACGAGAGGTAGAAGACCGCGCCCTTGGTGGCGTCGAGCGCCGCGCAGAGGTCCGCGTCGCCAGCGTCTGCCTCGACGCCGGCATCCGCCTGGGGCCCGGTGCCCGCACCGCCGCCGGTGCCCGCGTTGCCAGAGCCGCCGGAGCCACCACTGCCGCTCCCTCCGAAGCCGCTCGAGGCGCCCGATGCACCGCTGTACCCGCCGCCCGCGCTGCCTCCGCTGCCTCCGCTGCCGCTGCCCCCAGCGGCGTACCCGCCGAAGCCACTGCCGCCGCCGACGCCCGTCGCCGAGCCGGCGCTGTCGTCGGCGCCGCACGCGGCCAGCGCCGCACCCACCACCACCAAGATCCCACTGCCAAGCAAGCTCGTGCGCATGGTTCGCTCTCCCGTGCACGGGCCTCAGCAACCTCCGTGCCAGGGCGCGTGGCACAGGCTGGCATGCCGGGCTCGACTCACCCCGAGCGCGCGGCCGACAGCGGGATCAGCTCGACGATGGGCGCTTCGACCGCGAGCGCCGCCTCGACGATGGCATCGGTGTCGCCGGCCTCGGGTCGGCTCACCACCAGCCGCGCGCTGCCGTCGGCGAACGCGACGCGAAAGCCGTCGCTCTCGAGCTTTGCGCCCAGCTCGGCGCCGTGGCGCGTGACCGAGATCAGATAGCGGTCGCCGGGCGGGCCAAGGGCTGCGAGCGGGCCGCGCTCCACGATGGCCCCGGCCTCGAGCACGATCACTTCATCCAGGCTCGACCACAGCGCGTGCTCGGCGCCGGTGTGGGGCAACGCCTGCGTCGAGAGCAGCAGCTGCCGCCCGGCTCGCGCCCGCTCGATGGCGCGGCAGATCAGCTCGACCCCGCGATCGTCGAGCCCGCGGGTCGGGGCCTCGATGGCCAGCGTGGGTGGCGCGTCGAGCAGCGCGAGCGCCAGGCCTGCCGCGCGCTGCTCGGCCAAGGTCAGCGTGCTCAGGCGTCGCGTGGACAGGTGCGACAGCTCGAGCTCGCCGAGGACGGCACGCACCCGGTCGGCGGCGCTGCGCCGGCCCAGACCGCCCAGCCGCGCCCCCTCGGTCAAGTACCGCCCCAGCTCCCAGCTGGGCGGCAGCTCGAGCTCGGCTGGGCACACGCCCAGCGCGCCGGCGGCGACCGCACCCTCGGCCGGGTGCCCCACGACCTGCGCCCGGCCGGCGGCCAGATGCGCGCCGCCGCCGATCAGCGCGAACACGCCGCCCACGTCACCCACCAGGCCGGCGCTGGGTCCCGAGATCGTCAGCGTGAGCCCTTCGATCAGCGGCACGCCGCCCCGATCGATGCGCGCGCCGTCGAGCTCGAGCAGCGCCGTCACGGCTTCACCGGGGTCAGCTCCATCCGGGCCAGGGGTTTGTCGGGCGCGTGCACCGTGAACGGTGCCAGCGCGCGCGCCAGATCGACCAGCTGAGCGGGCAAGATCTGCTCGGCGCCACTCTTCGCGCCCACGCCCTCGACGCCCAGAAGCTTGCCGATCAGCGACTGATCCGGCGGCGGCAGCTCGAGGATGGGCGCGTGATCGGGCAGGTTCGCCAGCTGGCGCGCGTGGGCCAGCGCCTGGCGCAGGCCGCCCAGCTCGTCCACCAGCTTGCGGCTCAGCGCCTGCTCGCCGGTCCAGACGCGACCCTGGCCCACCTGGTCCACCGCCTTCTTGTCCAGCTTTCGGCCCTGGGCCACCCGCGACAAGAACACGTCGTAGAACTGCCCGACCTTCTTCTGTAGCTCCTTCTTCTCTTCGTCGGTGAACGGGCGATAGATGCTCTCGGCGTCGGCGCGCGGCGCCGTCTTGTAGGTCTCGACCGTGACGCCGATCTTCTTGAGCAGCTCGGCCACGTCGGCCTTGCCATAGAAGATGCCGATGCTGCCGGTGATGCTCAGCGGGTTGGCGAAGATGCGCGTCGCGGGCGACGCAATGTAGTAGCCGCCGCTGGCCGCCGACGCGCCCATGCTGACCACCACCGGCTTGACCTTGGCGGTGAGCTGCACCTCGCGCCAGATCACGTCGCTGGCCATGGCCGAGCCGCCGGGTGACTCGATGCGCAGCACCACCGCGCCGATCAGCGGGTTTTCTCGGGATTCTTTCAGCGTCTTGGCGATGGTGTACGAACCGGCCAGCTTCATGCCCAAGAGCGGCACGGTCTTGCTCTTGCCGTCCACCATGTCCCCGTCCACGTAGACCAGGGCCACCCGCTGACCCACGCCGAAGCGTGCGGGCGCCCGCGGAGCGCGGTCGTCGTCGATCAAGATCGTCGAGCGCCCCACCAGCTTGTCCACGGCCGAATCGACCTCGTCGTCGAAGGCGTAACCGTCGATGAAGCCCATGGTGTACGCCTCTGAGGCGATGAACGGGCCGCCCGCGATGCGCTTGCGCAGCTCGGGCACGGCGATGCGGCGCCCCTGGGACACGCCCTCTACCAGCTGCCGCTCGTGCTGCTGCAAGAGATCGATCTTGTCGGCGCGCGCCACGTCGGTGGCCGAGTCGCGGGTGAGCCGCTCGGGCGCGCTCTTGTGCTGCCCAATGCGCACGAAGTCGGCGCGCACGCCCAGCTTGCCGAGCAGCGACGAGAAGTACATCGCCTGGGACTTCAGCCCGGCGAAGCGCAGGCCGCCAGCGGGGTTCATCAGGGTCTTGTTGGCGGCCGAGCACAGATAGAGCTCGGCGCCGCCGGCGTCTTCCAGGTGGCAGAGCACGCGCTTGCCGTTCGCGCGGAGCAGCTGCACGGCGTCCCGCAGCTCTTGCACATGTGCCATGGACCCGGCGGGCGCGGTGCGCAGCTCCAGCACCACCGCATCGACCGTCTTCTCTTCGGCCAGGCTCCACAGCTGCCTCAAGAGCGCCACGTGCCCGCGGCTGCCGGGCGTCTCTTCCAGCCGCAGCCGCACGGCATAGCGCGGGCCTTCCAGCCCCGAGACCTCGCGGTAGCCGCGCATCGCGATCTCGGCCTGCACGCCGTACGACCCCTTCTCGCCCAGGCCGTTGCCGGTGATGGCGCCGCCGGCGAGCTCGGCGCTGCCGCCGGCGCCGCTCATGTGAAAAGCCATGTTGGCAGACGCCAGCCAGGCGCGGCGATTCGAGTCGTTCGGGTGGCTGACCGCCACGTCACCCCGGAGCCGGCCCAGGTAAGGGACGTCGATGCCCAGCGTGGCGCGCGGCGTCCAGTAGCCGTCGCGCGTGTCGACGTACTTGCCTTCGAGCCCCACCTCGAGCGCCCGCGAGCCGGTGGGCCGGATCGCCAGCGCGATGTCGTAAGAACGTTCCAGGCCGTAGCCCAGCGCGTTGGTGGGCCCGTTGATGTCGTGGGCCACCAGTGACAGCGCCAGGTGATCGAAGGGCCGCGCGCTGTAGCCCAGGGTGAACGACGAGAGTCCGTCCAGCGCCAGCGCGTCCGAATACGTGCGCTGCAGCGAAAGCCCCAGCGAAGCAAAGTCGGAGCCGGCCGCGATGCCCCAGGTCAGCCACTGGTAGTTGTATTGCCCGAAGGGCCCGCGGATGGCCGAATAGGGCGGGTCGATCAGATCCAGGCGCACGCCGGTGGCGATCGGCACGAGCGGCAGCGGAAAGCCGAGTGCGAAGGCGTGGCCTTGCCAGGGGACCTGGTTCGACTCGTCGAGGAAGACCGCGCTCCAGCGGAGCTCGGAGCCCGGCATGAAGGCCAGGTTGGCGGGGTTCTGCACCAGGGCGGTGGTGTCGTCGGTGCCGGCCACGCTGCGCCCGAAGGCCGGCAGCGGCGTGGGCCGTTGAATGACCTGCTGGGCCGGGGCCGCAACGGCGACCAGCGAGAACGAAAGAGCGCTGACGATTCCAAGTTTACGAAGCTTCATCGGAGCATTCCTCGAGAGCGCGCACACAGCTCGATGGCCGTGCGCTGGCGTGCCAGCTCGTCGTTGTCTTTGACGGGCAAGAATCGGGACTGTGCGCCGCTGCGCGGCAGGCGCACGAAGCGCGTGTCCAGGTGGCTGGTGACCTCGCCGATCAGCCGCTCGAACTGGACCACGGGCGCGCCGTCCACCTTCTTCTGCGCGACGAAGAACGTCCACTCCATCGTGAGATCGAGCAGCGCCCGCGCCGTGAAGTGGAAGGTGTTGGTGTTGAACACCGGCACGGTGGTCGGGTCGAAGCCTTCCGGCAGCCGGAACTCTTCCAGCACCACCGGGCGGCCGTTCCAGCGCGCGGGAATGCCGCCACGGTCCGAGGGCAACTTGTCGACCACCTCGCAGCTGACCGGCTGGCCGTGGGCCAGGTGCCAACCGATCAGCACCGGATCCAGCGTGCCGCCCAGGTTGTCGATGTTGGCCATGGTCACGACCTGGCCGCCGCCCGCGACGAAGCGCGCCAGCAGGCCGCTGTCGCGCAGCGCGTCGGGCAAGTCGCCGTGGCCCGGGCTGTGCAGGCTGGGCCGACCGTCGGCGCCCTGAAACAGACTGCCGTCGGGAGCAAGCCGCAGTGACAGGCCCTGGGTGAAGGTGGCGATGCGCTCACCGTCGAGGCGTGAGCCGAGCGCCGATCGGATCGCCTGATCGGTGCTGTCACTGGTCATCAGCCAGAACGGCGGCGCACGGCCAGTCAACGCTTCCAGGTGCGCGACCTCGGCGAGGCGAAGATCCAGGAACGAGTGCCCCGGCACCGCGTCGATCAGTGCCTTCACCACCCCGCCCATGCGCGTGGCCATACCCCCGGCCAGCACCACCAGTGCGCACTGGCCCCGCGCCAGCGCCTCGAGCCCGCGCTGCTCGAGCTGCTTCCGCTCGGCAGAGCCCGCGGGCGGCAGGTCGGTCACGTCGCCCGGCGCCGGCGGCGCCACGCTTCCGGATACGCGGTTGTCCTGGTCGGCGCCGGCGCGCACCCGCTCTGCCAGACGCAGGAAGCGTGCGCGGTCGAACCGATGATGGGTGAGGAGCGCCTGCACGTCGGCCGGCAAGTGGTCGAGCGCATCCGAGAGCGACGCGGTCATGGCCGGCGAGGGTAACAGAGATCACGGGGGGGCTTTACCGAATCCCGGCCTCATCGAAGGCGCGCTCGCACAGCGCGGAAAGGTTCAGCGCCTTCGCCCAGCCTCGTATGTACGAGGCGTCGAGGGCGGGCCCCCGAACCTTGAGCACCCCGATTACGTCTTGCCACTGACGATCCGAGATCCGACTGCCCTTCTCGTACCAGTCCAGCTTCTGAATCACTATGTCTTCGGCCGAGCAGACTTGAACGATCTCGGGCGGCTGGCCCAGCTCGACCGGCTGGCGTCGGCTCATCTCCGAGACCAACAGGGGGCTGCGATCGGAGACGAACACGTCGACCTTGAACATGGTTGCCAGGTGGAGCACGTTGAACGAGGCGCGCCGTCGAACGGCGTCGAGCATCATGTCGCGATCGACGTAGAACGAGCCTTCGAGCGCGCTCGCCAGCGGTTCGACCTTCGCCCCGGGCAGCTCGACCAGCAGATCGAGGTCGTGAGTGGAGCGTGGGATGCCGTGGACGGAGCTGGCGAGAGAGCCACCCACCAGGTACGAGATGCCGAGCGCGTCCAGTGCCCGGACCACTTCGAGCGTGACGGCGATCGGTTCGGCGAGCGCCGTCACCGATGGGTCTCGGGTTTCCAGCCGAACGCGCGCCGCATCGTCTCACTGGGGAGCCACAGCTCGGCCAACCGCAGTCGGAGCTCTCGATCGGTCAGGCCGGCGTGCTCGCGCCGAATGCGAGTCGCCGCGAGTTGCAGCACCGTCTCGTTGAGGGACTCGACTTGCCGGAACTTCTCTGCCGCGCTCATCTTCCGGTAGCCGGCGATGAGCAGCGATTCGATCGCGGGGTGAGTATCGGCTGGCGGCGCGGCCATGGGTGAAAGATAGCTCGCCATGTCACGGCATGGAACAATCGGCTACCTTGGCGGCCGTGCGTTGCCCCGTGCTCTTCGTCGCCCTGATCGCCGCGGGCTGCGTCACGGGCGTGGAGCGCCGCGCCACCAACGCCGAGGCCGCGCGCGAGACGCCGCCGCCCCCCGCCGACGCGCCCCACGCCGGGCAGCTGGTGAGCGGGCAGCCGAAGGCGCGCCCCGATCCCACCCCCGACGCACCGCTGGGCGCCGACTGGGTCTGGGTGCGCGGCTACTGGCACTGGGACGGCACGCGGCACGTCTGGGTGCGCGGGCGCTGGGAGCGCGCGCGGCCCGGCTACGTTCGCGCCCTCCCGCGCTGAGTGGACTTCCGGCTGGCGCCGCGGCATGTGCCGGCCATGACGATGAAGGGCCGAGCAGCGGTGGTCACCGGTGGCGCGCGGGGTATCGGACGCAGCATTGCCGAGGTGCTGATCGAGCGCGGCGCGCGCGTGTTCGTCTTCGACCTTGCGCCCGGCGAGGCGCTGGCGGGCGCCGAGTTCCGCGAGGTGAACATCGCCCAGGCGGCGTCCGTGGCCGCCGCGGTCGAGGGGCTGCCCGCCGAGACCACGCTGCTGGTGAACAACGCGGGCATCACCCGGGACAAGAGCTTGGGCAAGATGACGGACGAGGACTGGCAGTCCGTCTTGGACGTGAACTTGACGGGCGCGTTCAACATGGTGCGCGCGCTCGCGCCTCGGATGCGGGCAGCGGGCCACGGGCGCATCGTCAACCTGTCGAGCATCAACGGGCTGCGCGGCAAGTTCGGGCAGATCAACTACGCGGCGTCCAAGGCCGGCATCATCGGCTTGACCAAGGCCGTGGCGAAAGAGCTGGGCGGCAAGGGCGTGACCGTGAACGCCGTGGCGCCGGGCATGGTGCTCACCGAGATGACCCTGGCGCTGCCCCAAGAGTTCCGCGACAAGGCTCAGGCCGAGGCCGTGCTGCCCCAGCTGCCCACCGCGCGCGACGTGGCCCAGGCCGTCGCGTTCCTGCTCTCGGACGACGCGCGCTGCATCACCGGCGAGGTGATCCGCGTCGACTCGGGCCAGTACATCTGACGCAAATATCCCGGGCTTCTGCCCCGGGCGCGGGTATGCTTCCGGCGCGATGAACGCCGAGCCCCGCCGCCTGCAGGTCGTGAGCGAATACCGTCCGCTGCTCGTGGTGTGGGAGACCACGCTGCGCTGCGATCAGCACTGCCGCTTCTGCGGCACGCGCGCCGGCAAGAAGCACCCCGACGAGCTCACCACCGAAGAAGCGATGGGGATCGTCGACCAGCTCCACGAGATGGGCACCGCCGAGATTGCGGTGCACGGTGGCGAGGCCTATCTGCGAGACGACTTCTTGCCGCTGGTGAAGGCCATTCGCGAGCGCGGCATGGAGTGCACCATGGTGACCGGTGGCCGCGGTTTCACGCCCGAGCTGGCGGACGGGCTGAAGGCGGCCGACATCACCGCGGTCAGCGTCTCGGTCGACGGTCTCGAGGCCACCCACGACGATCTGCGGGGGCTTCGGGGCAGCCATCGTTCGGCGCTGCGCGCCATGGAGCTCTTGCGCGAGCGCGGCGTGGCCGTGGGCTCGAACACCCAGGTGAACCGCAAGAACTATCGCGAGCTCGAGGGCATTCTCGAGCTGATTGCGGCCCGCGGCGCCTACGGCTGGCAGGTGCAGCTGATGGTGCCGATGGGGCGCGCTGCCGAGGCCGAAGATCTCTGGCTTCAGCCCTACGACATCCTCGAGGTGATGCCACGCATCGCGGCGGCGCGAATGCGTGCCGACGAGCTGGGCGTGAAGCTCTGGCCCGGCAACAACGTCGGGTACTTCGGCCCGTACGAGCACCTGCTGCGCGCCGATCGCACGCGCTATGGCTTCTCGAGCGGTTGCGGGGGCGGCATTCGCACCATGGGCATCGAGGCCAACGGCGACATCAAGGGTTGCTCTGCCATGGCGTCGCAGGGCTTCGTCGGCGGCAACGTGCGCGACAAGCGCGTCCGCGAGATCTGGGACAGCTCTCCCGAGCTGTCGATCACCCGCAAGTTTCAGCTCGACGACCTCTGGGGGTACTGCCACGACTGCTACTATGCCGAGACGTGCAAGGGCGGCTGCGTGTGGACCAGCTCGACCCTGCTCGGCAAGATCGGAAACAACCCGTACTGCCACCACCGCGCGCTCGAGATGCTGCGCGAGGGGCAGCGCGAACGGCTCACGCTGGTGTCGCGCGCCTCGGGTGCGATCCGCGACACCGCGCGCTTCGAGCTGTCGGTCGAGCCCGCGCCCGCAGACTGGCGCGCCGCGCTGCCCGCTCAGGCGTGAGTCAGTGCTTGTCCGGGGGCGGCGGGGGCGGGCCGTAGAGCGGGGTTCCACCGCCGCCACCGCCGGTTGCCGCGCCGCCGGAACCGGCCGCGGCGTCCGCACCTGCCGAGCCGCCCATTCCGCCCGCGCCACCGATGGGTGGGGGTCCGTACGCCGCGACTGCGCCGCCGCCGCCATCGCCACCGCTGCCGGCGTTCCCCCCGGTGGCCGCGCCGCCACTGCCGCTGCTGCCGCCCGACGACGCCCCGCCGCTGCCGCCGCTGCCGTCGGTGTCGGTGTCGCCGCCGCACGCGCCGAGTGACAAGCCGACGCCGACCACCAGCGCCGCGGTCACGCCCATGCGGCTTCGGCCGGCGCGGCAGAACGGACAGCTGCTCTCGGCGACCTTCACGTGACGGTGGCAGGACTCGCAGACGAAGAACGCGCTCATGGGTCCAGAGTGTCCCACGACCGGGACGCGAGGGACTTGACCGAAATCATTTGCCGGTCCGCAGCGCGGCCATGTCGATCGTTACCGTGAAACCGCCGCCGATGAACACTGCCGGCGGTGAGAAGCTGTTCAGGGTGAACCACTCGGACAAGGTCCCGCCGCTCGCCCCGGCGGGGACCGTGAGCCTCTCGTAGCCGACGAAGTCGGCCTCGAGCTGACTTCCCACCAGATCGAAGGTGTAGTGGCGCGGGTTGATGCTGCTGCCCCCGCCGCTCTGCCAGGCGTATTCGCCGCCGAGTGGCTCGTACAGCACCGGCATGCTGCCGACCTTCTCTTGCGGAATGCTGGCGTGGGCCTTCCAGCGCACCAGCACCGAGTCTTTCTGTCCCGCCGCGGGCTTGGGCCCGCACAAGAAGCTGATGGTTCCGCTGAACTTGGCGAAGCCGCACTTGGTCTTCTGAAACCCCATGCTGTAGGCCTGGCAAGCCTGCACCGACAGGGCGTCGGTGAAGGGCACCGGTTTGCCGCAGGGCGTGTGGTCGCCGGCCTTCAGCTCGGCGGCCTCTTTGGTGATGCAGCCTGCGTCGTCGAAGCAGTCGTCGTCGTCGCAGTCTTTGTAGCCGTCTTGATCGTCATCCACGCCGTTGCCGCACGCTTCGGCGCCGCCGCCACCACCGCTGCCGCCCGCGGCGCTGCCTCCGGTGGCTCCGCCGCCCGCCGCGCCGCCACTGCCGGCAGCGCCCGCGACCCCGCCGGTGCTGCTCGTGCC
>JAKLKA010000183.1 GCA_023150915.1 Polyangiaceae bacterium | reverse complement strand
GCGCCGGCCGCGCCGGCCGCGCCGGCCGCGCCGCTGCTGCCCCCGCTGCCCGCGGCACCGCCACTGCCCCCGCCCGTTCCCCCGCTGCCTGCGCCGCCCCCCGGACCGCCGGCGGGTGATTCGGGCTCACCCGAGCAGCCCAGGGCTGCGAACGCGAGGGCCAGGATAGAGCAGCGGAAGCGCGTGAAGGGCGACATGGCGCCGGACAAGTCGGAGCAGATGGCGAGTTGATCCCGACCGCCCGTCGTTTTTTTCAAAACTCTCGGTTTTTGCTCAGCACTTTTCTTCGAGCTGGGCCTCGGCTCGGGCCGCCTCGTCGGCCGGGGCCAGCTCGGCCAGGGCCAGCCGAAGCTTCTCTCTCGCGCGCGCAAGGCGACTGCGCACGGTGTTTTCCCCGATCTCGAGCACGCGCGCGATGGCCGCGCCGGGCAGCCCCTCGAAGTACGACAGCTCGAGCGCGATCTGATCGTCGAGCGGGATTGCCGAAAGGGCGCGTCGCAAGAGCTCGGCCTGCTCGCGACGCCCGAGCTCGGTGGCCGGGCCGGTCCGCAGATCGGTGAGCGACGACACCGCGAGATCGACGGCCGGCATGCGCAGCCGCGTTCGGAAGTGGTCTGCGAGACGGCGCCGCGCCACCGCAAACAGGTACGCCTGGACGTTGTCGATGCGATCGCGGCCCTCGACGCAGGCCAGAAATGTCTGCGAAATCAGATCCGCGCCGTCGTCGCCGACCTTCGATCGGAAGAAGCCGGCAATGCTCGACCAGTGGCGCTGCACGAGCTCTTGCCCCGCCTGCGCGTCACCGCCGCGCCAGCTCTCGAGCAACTCCGGATCCGAGCGCACGGCCGGATGATAGTGAAAGACCGCGGGGTTCGCGAGCGTGTTACCCTCGCGCTGACGCAGCACCGATGGCCGAGCGCGATCTGATCGACGAGCTGCTGCAAGCGAAGGTCAAGTCCAAGCTGTTCGGCGGGGACCACGCGCCCCGCCTGGGGCGTCTGGTGATCCTCGATCGGCTGGGGAGCGGCGGCATGGGCACGGTCTTGTCGGCCTACGACCCGCAGCTCGACCGCAAGGTGGCGCTGAAGATCTTGCGCGACCCGGGGGCCGCCGGCGCGCGGGTGCTGTCCGAAGCGCGCATGCTGGGCAAGCTCAACCACCCGAGCGTGGTCGCGGTTCACGACGTGACCGAGCTGGATGGCGCCGTCGCGATCGTGATGGAGCTGGCGCCCGGCGAGCCCTTGCGGGCCTGGGTCGGGAAGACCCGCTCGGTCGACGAGGTGACTCGAGTCATGCGTCAGGTGGCCGAGGGGCTCTCGGCCGTACACGCCGCGGGCGTGGTGCACCGCGACGTCAAGCCCGACAACATCGTGATCGGACCGGACCGCGCCCGGCTGGTCGACTTCGGCGTGGCGGACGGGATCGGCGGCGGCGGTCTCGGGGGCACCCCAGGCTACGTGGCGCCCGAGGTCTTGGCCGGCGCCGCCCCCAGCGCCGCGTCGGACCAGTACGCCTTCGCCGTCACCCTGCACGAGGTCCTCTACGGCAAGCGGCCCGCGACCGACGGCCCAGTCGCGCCGGACGCCCGCGTCCCGCGCTGGCTCGAGCAGGCGACCCAGCGAGCGCTGTCTCCGGATCCCGCGGCGCGTTTCTCGTCGATGGCTGCCCTCGCCCACGAGCTGGGTCGCGACCGCGTGCGGCGGCGCCAGCGCGTCACGCTCGGCGCGGTGGCGCTCATGACCCTCGCGGCGGCAGTGACCTTCGGCTACCAGCGGGGTCAGCGCCGTGACGCCTGCGGTGGCGGTCGGGCTCGCATCGCCGCCAGCGGTTCCCCCGCCAGCATCGCGCGGCTCCGCAGCAGCCTGGGCGACGCCCCTTGGGCGAAGAAGACTGCGGACGACTTCGTGGCGCTGACCGAAAGCTGGGAGCAGAGCTACCGCCGGATCTGCGAGGCCGGCGCGAGCCCCGAGAGCCTGCTCGCGCTGCGTATGCGTTGCCTCGATCGCAGCCTCTTGCGAATGAACGCCCTGGGCGCCGAGCTCGGCGCGCCGCTGGACGGCGAAGCGCGCGAGAGCCTGAGCGGCGCCGTGGCCGCCTTCCCCCGACCCGAGCGCTGCGAGAGCCTCACCGACGCCTCGGAGCTGGCACTGCCCGACGACCCGAGCGCGCGCCGCGAGCTGGAGCACGCCGAGCGCGAGCTCGACCGAGCCTGGGCCCTGTACTCGCTCGGGCGCTACGCCGACGCCCGCCAGACCAGCGCAGCCCTCGAAGAACGCACACGGCAGCTGACCGTTCCGCATTTCCGTGCCGCGCTCTTGCTACTCTTGGGACAGAGCGAGGCCCGGTTGGGTCTGCCGGGCGGTCGATCGCGATTGCAGGCCGCGCTGCTCGAGGCGGGCACCGCCAACGCGGCACAGCTCGAGCTCGAGATCTGGACGCGACTGCTGAAGACCGCGCTGTTCGACGGCAACCCGGCGCACGTGGTCGAGTGGGCTCCGTTCGCCCGCGTCGCCGCGGCGCGGGCGGGCAGCCCCGGCGCCGAGCTCGACGCCATCGAGGGCGAGGCCCGGCGTGACCGGGGAGATCTGGATGGGGCGCGACGGCTGCTGGAGCGTGCGCTGACCGCCGGCGGCCCCCTGCGGGGCGACCAGCGCGCTCTGATCGAGATGAACCTGGGCTCGATCGAGCTGCAGACCGGCAACCCGGAGCGGGCGGCGGCCGCGTTCTCCCGTGCGCTCGAGCTGGCGACGCGTGCCCTGGGGGCGGAACACCCGAGCTTGGGCCTGTATTACGACAAGCAGGCGGTCGCAGCTCGCGAGCGCGGGCGCATTGGCGAGGCGCTGCGGCTGCACGAACGGGCGCTCGAGCTGCGCCGGCGCGTGTTCGGCGAGGGCGACCGAGCCGTGGCGACCGCGCGGCTCCGTCGCGCCGAGACGCACATCGAAGCCGGAAGCCTGGCGGCCGCCGAGGCCGATCTGGCGAGCGCGCGCCAGATCCGGGTGAGGCTGTACGGCGACCCGCACCGCCGGCTGGGCGAGATCGATGTCGCGCGCGGCGACGCGGCCGCAGCCCGCGGCGAGCGCGAGCGCGCGCTGGCGCTGTATCGCGGGGCGAGCGCGGTCGATCCCAGCCTGGACGTCGCCTCGCGCCTGGCCGAGCTGGGCGAGCCCGTCGACCCCGCGAAGGCCGCGGCGGCTTGGTCGGGATGGCAGACCCGGGGCGCGGGCGTGTCGGCGCGGATGTCGAACGACGTGGCGGAGCTCGAGCGGCGCCGCGGACATGGGGACAATGCTCGTCGGGCCCACGCCGCCGCCCTCGAGACGCTGACCGACGAGCCGTGCCGACAGCGCCTGCGCGCGCTCACCGGTCTGGCGCGCACGGCGAGTGGCCCAAGCGCCCAGGCCTGGGCAGAAGCGGCGCTCGCGCTCGCCGGCCGGTTGCCCGAGCTCGACGCGTCGGCGAAGGCCGAGCTCGAGCGCATCGCCCGCCGCTGAGCTCAGTCGAGGTGAACCCAGCGGCGCACGCCCTCACTGGCGAGCTGAAGGCTGCCGCTGACCAAGATCACCGCGACGGCGCCCACGGTCAGCACGTGCGGCGCGCGCAGCATGGCCAGCGTCCCCTGCTCGATCAACGAGCCCAGGCTCACCCCGTCGGGCGGCCCCAGCCCGACGAAGCCCAGGGCCGTCTCGCCCAGCACCACGCCCGCCGCCGACGTGCCGATCTGCACCGAGACCGGGCCGAGCAGGTTCGGGATCACGTGGACGAACACGATGGCGACACTGCCCAGCCCCAGCGCGCGTGCCGCCTCGACGAACTGCGATTCCGAGAGCACGCGCGCCTGCGCCGCGGCCACCCGGGCGAAGGGCGCCCAGGCAGTCACGCAGAACACCAGCCCGATGTGCAGTCGCGACGGCGAACGCACCGCCGAGAGCACCGCCAGCGCCAAGAGAAAGGTGGGAAACGACTGGACCAGATCGCACGCCCGCAGCGTCCAGCGCTCGAAGCGCCCGCGGAAGATCCCCGCCGCCGCCCCGAGCGGAGTGCCGACCAGGAAGCCGAAGAGCGAGACCAGCGCGGCCAGCGCCAGCGCGCGCACCGTGGCGTGGCTGACCAGCGCCAAGAGATCGACCCCGGCGTCGCCGGAGCCGAAGGGGCGCGACGCGCTGGGCGGCGCCCATGCGAGATCGAGCGCCAGGCGCGCCGGCGACCGGTCCGAGAGCGCGGCCAAGAGCGCCGTGACCAGCGCCAAGAGCGCCGCCGGCGTCATGGCCGAGAGCGCCCGGTTGCGCCGACGGCGGGCCCGCGCGAGCGGGCTCATGGTTCCCTGCCCCGCGGATCGATCAGCGCATGGATGAAGATGGCCAGAGCCTGCACCGCCACGAACAAGAGCCCCGCAGCGACCACGCTGGCCTCGAGCACGGGAATGTCCCGGGCGGCATACGCCGAGAGCATCAGCGTGCCCAGCCCGGGGCGTTCGAACAGCCGTTCGAGCACCACCGCGCCGCCGAGCAGGGCGCCAAGCTGTGCGGCGATCACCACCGAGATGGGGGCCGACGCCGCGGGCAGCGCATGCACCACCCACACGCGCCAGGGTGAGCCGCCCTTGGCCGCGGCCACGTCCAGAAACTTCGCGTGGCCCAGATCGAGCAATGCCGCGCGGCCGATGCGCGCCACCTGCGCCGCGAGGGGCAGTGACAAGAGGCCAGACGCGAACAAGAGACCGCTGGCGCCGCTCTCGGGGTCGCCGGGCAGCGGGACCACGCGCAACCGCACTGCCAAGAGATAGGTCGCGAGCGGCGCGAACGAGAGCAACGGCGTGGCCGCCACCACGAGCACCGCCCGATGCAACCACTCGCGGCGCGAGCCGAGCCATGGGCCGACGCAGGCCACCGCCGCCGCAATTCCCAAGAGCGCGCCCAGCCCGACGGCCAGGCCCGCCAGGGCCGACGTGGGCCCGAGCGCGCGCCCGACCTCTGCGAAGGCGGACGTTCCGGGGCGGGCCAGCGAGTCACCCAGATCGAGCCGCGCCAGCCCGAGCAGGAACGACAGGTATTGGGCGCCGAGCGGGCGGTCGAGCCCGAGCTTGCCGCGGATCAGCGCCCGATCGGCCTCCGACGCCTGCTCGCCCAGCACCAGCGCCGCCGGGTCGCCCGGCAGCAGGCGGAGCGCGAGGAACACCAGGCTGGCCAAGGCGACCAGCGTCAGCACCGCGCCGCCGGTGCGGCCGAGCACTGTGGCGCCGAGCCGAAGCAGCGCGAAGACCGCGTCCGTGGGCCGCGAGCGTGAGCCAGCCGCGGCGCCCTGCCCACTCATGCGTCGGTCGAAGCGTCGGCGCCCGCGTCGCCGGCCCCCGCATCGGCGTCCGACGCGGCATCGCCAGCGTCACCGGGGCCCCCACCGTCGGCCGCGTCGCTGCCGCCATCGCCCGCGTCGGATGCGGCATCGGCGCCAGAGTCGGTCGGGGGCGTCCACGGGTTCACGTCGAACCCTGCGTCGGTGCCGGTGCACACCTCGGTGTTGGGCTTTTCGGGGAGCGTGGCCCCCGAGTAAGGAACGACGCACACCTTGCCGCTCGGCCCGCCGCGCTCGACCAGCTCGGCGCCCCAGGGGTTGTCCTTCGCGCCGAGGTCTTCACACGAATACCCCCCGCGACAGTCACCGTCGCCGTCGCAGCTGCGCAGGCAATACGTCCGGCGCAGCCGTGCCTCGTCTTGCGGGTCCTGACAGACGCGGCTGTCGGAGTTGTAGAAGGCGATGCACACGGCCTCTTCCGGGCACGTGCCGGGCTCGCAGTTGAAGATGGTGCAGTACCCGCCGGGCTGCGTGGTGTCGCACAGTCGGTCGCCGACGTTCGAACAGTCCGTGGACACGGAGCACTCGTCGCCGATCTCGGGCTTGCAGCCGATGAGCGCCAGCGCCGAAATGGCGACGAGCACGTGCCAGCGATCGAAGTTCAGCCGCAGCATGAGAGCGCGCGGACAATAGCCGTCGCGGACCAAAAGTCACGACGAAATGGGGCTTCGAGTTCCATCGGCCACAAATCGGCCCTATGAGCCGACCAGGTCGCCCTCGATCATGGCCACGTACATCACCGCGGACTGCATCAACTGCGGCGCCTGCGAGCGCGAATGCCCGAACGACGCCATCGAGCCGGGCGACGAGTTCTTCGAGGTGGATCCGCGGCTGTGCACCGAGTGCGTCGGGTACTTCGCGCGCGAGGCGTGCCAAGAGGTGTGCCCGGTCCAGTGCTGCCTGCCCGATCCGCGCCACGAAGAGTCGGAGGCCGTGCTGCTCCAGCGCGCGCTGAAGCTCCACCCGAACGACACCGACCTGCGGGCCCGCGCCGAGCGGGGCGACGTGCCGTCGCGGTTCCGCCGATGAGCTTCGGGCGTGCGCTGTGGCTGCCTGCCGCGCTGGCGGTCATCGGGTGTGGTGGCGGCACGCCGCTCTTGCACCCGGCGCATCCGCTGCCGCGCGAACGGGTCAACATGGGCGCGGGCGTCAGCACGCAGCTCGTCAGCGGGGACGCCAGCCGGCGGATCGATGCGGCGCGACAGACCATGACCGACGGCGCCGTGAGCTCGAACGACGAGCGCGCGAGCTGGGTGGGTGGGGCCCTGGCGTACAGCTTGCTCGCGCCGGGGCTCGCGCCGTGGGTCGGGGCACGCGTCGGCCTCGGCCACTCTGCCGAGGCGGGCATGACCTACACGGCGCGGGCGGTGCGCCTCGATGGGCGCTACGCGCTCGAGGGGGACAGCGTGGCCGCCAGCGCGGGGCTCGGTGCCAGCGGCGTGCTCGCGCGCCCCAGCTCCGATCCTCCCGGAGAGGCCCGGGGCGACCGGCAAGAGCGGATCCCCGGGCTCGACATCGGCGGCGTGTCGGGCTTCGGTTTCGACGTGCCCCTGCTCGTGGGGTGGCGAAGCCGCGGGAGCGTGCTCCAATCCTGGTTGGGCGCTCGGGGCGGCTTCGAACGGCTCCGCGGCACCGCCGTGGTCCGGATCGCGCTCGAGCCCAGCCAGCAAGAAGATGCGCGATTCGAGGCCGAGCGCTGGTACGCCCTCGGGGTGCTCGGCGTCGGCCTGACGCTGCACCCGGTCACGATCGCCCTCGAGCTCGATGCGGGGTACCAGAAGGGCAGCGGCATGTTGATGCTGAAGGACGGGCGAACGGACGGGCAGTTCGACGGCGTGACCCTGGCTCCGGGGCTCGCGGTGATCCTCAGCCTGTGGAAGTGACCCACAAATTCCCATTCATCCCGGTCACTTGGCACCGCGGGCGACGACGCCCCCGCTTGCTCGACCCCGCGCAAGCGCCTAGGATACCCGCGTGGACCCGGTCGCCGGTCGGTTTGGTGCCTTCGCGCTCATGGGCGCGTTCGCGCTCGGATGCTCGGCCGAGGTCGAGAGCTACGGTAGCGACGCGGACACCGCTTCCAGCGCCCACGCGCTGGTCACGGTCGAGCGCTCGGTGAACGTCGACGGCAGCGGCGCTCGGGCCGACGTGCTGGCTGGGTTCGTCCGCGTCCCGGCCGACGTCGAGGCCCGGCCCATCTACGAGCTCATCGGTCTGCGCACCTCGATGCCCCCGGTGGGGCAGTGCCGGGATGCAACGCTCGGCTCCGGGTCGACCCCCACCGTCACCGGGATCGGGCGGGTCGAGCTGCTCGAGGCCGGCGAGGTTTGGGTGGGTGCTCAGGGCAGTGAAGGCACGCTGGCCCCCCACGCTTTCCCCACGGTGACCGATCAGATCGCGGGCGTGCTGTACGCCTCGCGCGACCGCTCGGCCTCGGCGTTCCCCGCGGCCAGCTCGTATTCGCTCCGCACGGCCGGCAGCGCCTCGATGCCCAGCATCACCATCACGCGCGAAGCGCCGGTCGAGCTCGACACCGTGACCATTGGGGGCGTCGCGCTCGCCGAGGTGAAAGAAGTCGGAATCGGCGCGCCCATCGACCTGACCTGGGGTGTGGGCGCGAGCGGCGACCTCGTGATTGCCGAGCTTGCCACCGCCGACCGCGTGGTCGCATGCGCCTTCCGCGACGACCAGGGCGCGGGCACCATCCCCAGCGGCAAGTTCGACAAGCTCGGGTCCGGTCGCCTGTCGCTGACGCGCATCCGCACCGCTTCGTTCCGGGCCCCGGACGTCGACTTCGGCGAGCTCGCGTTCCAGTTCGAGCTCGGGACGAACGTCACCTTCAAGCCCTGAGGCGTCGCGCATGGCTCCGGCGTTCAGGCTGTCCAGCATCGTCGCGCTCGGCGTGTGCGTCGGCCTGCTGGCACTGGCTCCCGCGGCCCACGCCAAGCCCAAGGCTCGATCGGCACCGCGACGCGCGACCGGTGCCGCGTACCAGGCCCACGTCAAGAAGTGGCACACCGCGCCGGCCGACGCCCACGCCCCCACGGACCTGGCCGGCCGACCGCGCCTGGTGCTCGAGAACGTGAACACCGGGGCGCGGGTCGAGCTCGACGCCAGCTCGGATCAGGGCGGGTTCGGGCCGACCCAGCTCGCGCAGGCGTCCAGCGTGCTGGGGGACTCGCGCAAGAGCCTGGCGCGCGAGATGGACGCCGCGTTGCTCGACCTGCTCTACCGCCTGCAACGTCACTTCGACGCACCCTGCGTGCGCATCGTCAGCGCCTATCGCGCCGGCGGGGCTTCGCAGCACGCCAAGGGGCGGGCTGCCGACATCGTGCTGCCCGGGGTGAGCGACGAGAAGCTGGCCAGCGTCGCCCGCTCGCTCGGGACCACCGGCGTGGGGCTGTACCCGAAGAGCGGCTTCGTCCACGTCGACGTGCGCGAGCAGCCCCACCACTGGGTCGACGCGAGCGGCCCTGGCGCCACCGAGCGCCCCAAGTCGCGAGCACGGCGCAAGAGCAAGAAGCCCGGCAAGGGATGACCACCGTCGACGAGCTGGAGGCACGAGACCGGCTCGACGAGGCGGCCGCCCTGGCAGCAAAGCAGGGCGACCACGGAAATGCCGCGCGCCTCTGGGAGCGCGCGTGCCACTTCGACCGCGCGGCGCTGGCGGCGCTGGCCGCGGGCGAGGCGGCGCGGGCGCTCGACCTGGCGATCCGTGCCGCCCAGCCCGAGCTCGAACGCCGCGCCTGCGCCGAGCTGGCGAAGACGCCGCGCGAAGCGGGGCTGGCCGCCGCGCGCCTCGCCGATCAGGGCCGACACCCGAGCGCGGCCCGAGTGTGGCTCTCGCTGGGTGAATTCGCCGCGGCAGCCGCGGCCTTCGAGCGAGGCGGCAGCTGGCTTCACGCCGCCGAGGCGCACCGCGCCGCCGGCGAGCCCCGCCGTGCCGCGCGCGCGCTGGAGCAAGCTCTGGCGTCGGACGAGGCAAGCTTCGAAGCGCACGTGTTGCTCGGCGAGCTGTACGTCGAGCATGGCCGTCACGACGCCGCGGTGCGGGTGCTGCAGAAGGTCCCCAAGGAAGCCCCCGAGCGCGCCCGGGCACTGGCCGCCTTGGTGCGCGCGCTGTCGGCCCTGGGGCTCGACGACGGCGTGCAGGACCTCGAGCCCGAGCTGGTCGCGCTCGGCGTGGACCGCGCGCCGGCGCCAGCGCCGGCGGCCGAGCCGTTGCCCGGCGCGGTGCTCTTCGGGCGCTATCGGGTCGTGGCCGACGTGGCGCGCACGCCGACCGCTCGGGTGGTGCGAGCCGTGGACGCAATCGGCGGCGGAGAGGTCGCCGTCAAGCTGTTCTCGGCAGCGTCGCTCCGCGACTCGGGGCGCGATGCGCTGGCACGCTTCGAGCGCGAGGCCGTGGCGCTCGGAAAGCTCCGCCACCCCGCAATCGTTCCGCTCCACGCTTACTTCCCCGATGGCCCCGCGGTGGTGCTGGAATGGATGGCCGGGGGCTCGCTGGCCGACCTGCTCGAGGCCGACACGATCTCTCCGGCGCGGGCCGCCGAGATCGCCTGCGCGGTGCTCGGCGCGCTGTCCGAGGCGCACCGCCGTGGGATCTTGCACCGCGACATCAAGCCGGCGAACGTGCTGTTCGACGCCGCGGGCGCCGCTCACCTGGCCGACTTCGGCGCCGCGCACGTGGCCGACGCCGCCGCGACCGTGACCAGCGGCGTGATCGGCACGCTGGCCTACATGGCGCCCGAGCAGCGGGCCGGGGCACCGGCCACTGCTCGCAGCGACATCTACGGCGTGGGCGCGCTCTTGTGGCACGCGCTGACGGACGCCGCGCCCGCCGACGAGCAAGCGTTCCTGTCTGCCGAGCTGGGCGAGCACGAGCGCGAGCTCAGCCTTCGCCTGATCGGTCCCGAAGCGCTGCGCCCCGAGAGCGCGCTCGAAGCCCGCGACTTGCTGCTGACCGCGCGCTGGCCCCGAGCCCAGCCCGCTCGCCGCCCCATCAGCCGCGCGCCCACCTCGCGACGGCTCGCTTCGGCGGGCGGACGCCTCACCCCCATCGAAGGCGCTCGCTTTCACGATGGCTGGCTCGGCCGCGACGTGCTGGTCCTGGCGGCGTCGAGCGCCGACGCCGATCGGGCCCGGGCGTTCGCGCGGGCGGCGCACCCGGCCCTGGCCAGCGTGCTGTGCGTGCGACAGACCGACGACACGCTCTGGGTCGAGGCCGTGACGGGCGAGCCGGCGACCCGGCTCGGCCCCGAAGAACACGCCGAGCTCCACGCGGCGCTCACCGCGCTGCACCGCGCCGGCGCCCGCCACGGCGCCGTGGACGCCGCGCACGTGCTGCAGCGGGGCGGTGAGACCGTGCTCGCGTTTCCCCTCGAGCCGCCGGACGCACCCGCCGACGCCGACTTCGCCCACCTCGACGCGCTCTGCCGATAGTATTCCCCGCATGCCGACCCATCGCGTCTACTTCGTCCCCGGCATGTTCGGCTTCGGCACGCTGGCCGGCTACGACTACTTCCGCCACGTGCGGGCGGCTCTCGAGACGCGGTTCGCCGACGCCGGCGTGAAGCTGGTCGCAGAGGTGGTGCCGACGCCGCCCACCTCGTCGCTGCGGCACCGCGCGCGCATCTTGGCCAAGGCCATCCGGGTCAGCGCGGACGAGAGCGGGCCAATCCACCTGGTCGGGCACTCGACCGGCGGGCTCGACGTGCGCTTGGTGCTGTCGCCCAGCACCGATTTGAAGAGCGACGCCGAGCGTCTGCGGTGGCGTCCACGGGTGGTGAGCGCGACCAGCTTCAACGCGCCGCACTTCGGGACACCGCTCGCCAGCTACTTTGCCACGGTGTCGGGCACCCGCGTGCTCTACGCCCTGTCGCTCTTGACCGTGGTCTCGCTGAGTGTGGGCGAACCAAGCCTGGCGGTGTTCTCCAAGTTGCTGGCTGCGCTCGGCGGGGTCGAGCAGCTGTTCGGCGGCGACGTGCGACTGATCAGCGGCGCCACCGATCTGGTCTTGCGCTTCGTCGACAACCACGGAAGAAGCGAGATCTCCGGGTTCTTGGAGAAGATTCGCACCGACCAGGGGGCGATCGTGCAGATCATGCCCGAGGCCATGGACCTGTTCAATGCAACGGCCGAAGACGATCCGCGCATCCGTTACGGCTCGGTGGTCACGGCGGCGCCGCCACCGCGCGCGCTGCGCTTCGCCAAGAAGGTCCGCTCGCCGTACGCGGCCTTGACGGCGGCGATGTACGCGACGCTCTACCAGTTCGCGAGCCAGCGCCACAAGATGTACCCCTACGCCCAGCCCTCCCCCGAGCAGGCCACCACGCTGGCCGAGGGCATTCGGGATCCGATCACCGACGAATCGAGCGACGGTGTCGTGCCGACCCTGAGTCAGCTCTGGGGCGATCTGGTGTGGTGCGGGGACGGCGATCATTTGGACGTGCTCGGACATTTCCACGATGACGAGAAGCAGAGCGACCACGTCGACTGGATGACGAGCGGGGCGCACTTCGATCGGAGACGGTTTGGGTCACTGATGGACGCCGTGGCGAGCTTCCAGCTCGGCGCGAAGTGAAGTAGACTCGGGCCATGAACAAGACTTGCCTTGGCTTGAGTGTGGCGGTGCTTCTCGCGCTCCCGACCGCTTGCGGGTCGGATGACGGTGGCGACTCGGGCGGGACGGGCGGCGCCAGCAGCGGCGGCGCCAGCAGCGGCGGCGCCAGCAGCGGCGGCGCCAGCTCCGGCGGCGCATCCGGCGCGAGCGGGAGCGGCGGCTCGGGCACCGGCGGCTCCGGCACCGGCGGCTCCGGCACCGGCGGCTCGGGCACCGGCGGCTCCGGCACCGGCGGCTCCG
>JAKLKA010000182.1 GCA_023150915.1 Polyangiaceae bacterium | reverse complement strand
GCCGCCGCCGCTGCCGCCCGCACCGCCGCCGCCCGCGCCGCCGCTGCCGCCCACGCCGCCGTCGGCCGGACCGCCGCACACCTCGCTGCCCTTCTTGACGGTGATCGAGTCGATCACGTTGTTGGGCTGCGGGTTGGCGCCCCAGGTCTCGATCTTCATCGTGTCGTTCTGGATGTCGACCAGCAGATAGTGGTGCTCGTCAGAGCACTTCGCGCGGCCCGCCGTGCTGCCACAGAACAGCTTGGGGATGGTGAAGGCCCCGGCACCTCCGCTCACGTAGTACACGGTGCCGCCGGCGAAGTTGCTGGCGCCCACCGAGCAAGCGCTGCTCGACCCGGGTGTGCCCTTGGTGGCGCAGGCGCTGGGCTCGAAGCGCTCGTACCAGTGGTTGTGGCTGGTGAGCACGGCGTCCACGTGGTGCTTGTCGAAGATCGGAACCAGCGCTGCGTTCTGGTTTGCCTCGTTCGGGGGGTGGGAGATCGAGAACGACGACTTGGTCGTGTAGATGGGCTTGTGGAAGTAGACGAACTTCCACTTCTTCGGGTTCTTCGTGAAGACGTCGTCGAGCCACGCGGCCTGATCCGCGAAGGGGATGTTGCCGCCCTTGAAGCTGTCGGTCGAAAGCGAGACGAAGATCGCGTTGGCGTAGGTGAAGAAGTAGTAGTCCTCGGTGTTGCTGCCCTTGGCGCCGGTCGAGCGCGGCAGCGCGAAGATCTGGTTGTAGTTCGCGCCGTCGCCCGAGCCTGGGCCGGTGTCGTGGTTGCCCATCGACGGCAAGAACGGGATGCTCTTGGCCACCGGCGACGTCCAGCCCAAGAGCTTCAGCCATTGGTCGATCTTGTCGCCGTCGATCACCAGATCGCCGCCGTTGAGCATGAACGCCGGCTTGTGGGCGGCGGCTTGGCCCATGATCTGCGGCCAGTTGTCGCCGCCGCCGAAGATCGGGTCCGGGCGATTGTCGGCCAGGAACGCGAACTTCACGCTGCCGCAGCTCTGATCGGGCACCGGCCCGGTGGTGAAGCTCGCCTCGGCAGTGAAGCCGTCGGCGGTGCTGCCGGCGATGTAGAAGTACTTGGTGTTCGGCGACAGGCCCGTCAGCTCGGCTTCGTGGATGTAGCCGAGCCCGGCGTTCGCCTGGATGGACTTGGCGGTCACGGTCTTGGTGTACGTGCCCGACGCGGTTCCGTATTGCACTTCTGCGGCGGTGGCTGCGGTGGTGTTCCAAGTCACCGCCATGCTGCTCTGGGGATCGGCGGTGTACGACAGACGCGCGTACTGGGGCGCCGCCAGCGCGGCGCCGGCAACCGACATCGAAGCGAGGAAGACACCTAGCCGAACGCGAATCATCGCGGCACTCCTGTTTCTGGCCCGAAGGAGCCGAAAGCTTGTCACGAACCTGGCGGCGACGCGAGCGCGACGATTTCGGACGGCAGCTCGACGCGCTGCTCCAAGACCCAGACCGGGACGCCCCCGCGCGTGGCTCCGAGCTTGGTCGCGCACTTGGCAGTGGTGACCCAGGCATCGACCGGTGCGCGGCGGTCGGACAGGCGCGCGTGGTCGGCGTGAAGCTCGACCACGGCCGGGGTGATGCCGAGCGCGCGCAGCTGGGCTCGAACGCGCTCGGGCCGCGCGATGGCCAGCACCAGGCCCACACGCAGCAGAGCAAGCGATGCGATGGGCCGCCGCTCGCCGGAAGCGTCGATCACCCCGCTGAGCGGCGCCAGGAAGCGGAACACCGGGATCGGCGCCTCGACGGCGCCGGTGGTGAGCACCGCGTCCGCAGCCGCCAGGCACCGCTGCCGGCTGGCCCTCAGATCGCCCGCCGGCGGGCAGCAGCGGGCGCCCCACGGCGCATCGGCGTCGAGTACCAAGAGCGAACACCCGAGGCGCTGCGGTCGCGCCTGCAGAAGCCCATCGACGATCACACACCGCGCGTGGCGAGCAGCCAGCGCCAGCGCCTGGTCGCGGCTCTTGCCGACGATCACCGGCACTTGGCCCAGCGCACGAGCGAGCCACAGCGCCTCGTCTCCAACGCGCTCGACGGAATCGTCAGCGCGCACGCGACGTGCGCCGACGAGCCTTGCGCGATACGAGCTGGCGACCACGGCCACGTCGGGCGCCAGGGCGCGGGCAAGGGCCAGCACCACCGGCGACTTGCCCGCCCCTCCGAGGGTCGCGCCGCCGACGCCGATCACGTGGGCGCCCGGCGGCAGCGCCACCGGACGCACCGGGTCGGCAAATCGCTGCCAGACCCGAGCCAGGGCGAGCGCCGTCGGGCCTCTGAGCGAGCCCCGCTCGAGCGCGCGGCCGAGCTCACGCCGCAGCATCAGCTGGCCCGAAGAGCGCTGCCCAGCTCCACACCGAAACGGGCGGCTTCGGCTTCGTCGCGCGGGAAGGCAACGCGACCTTCGCGACGGCGAAGGCAGGTGCCGTCGGGCTCTGCGAGCAGCGCCCGGAGCCACAGCTCGCTGCCGTCGCGCAGGGCGTAGGCCGCGACCGGCAACTGACAGCTGCCCTCGACCGCCTGCATCACGCCGCGCTCGGCGGCCACGGCGATCGCCGTCTCGAGGTGGGCCAGCGGCGCCAAGAGCTCGAGGGTGGCACGATCACCGGCCCGCATCTCGATGGCCAGCGCCCCCTGCCCCACGGCGGGCAAGCTCACCTCGGGCTCGATCACCTCGGTGGCGCGGTCGGCCAACCCGAGCCGCATCAGGCCGGCGCGGGCCAGCACGATGGCGTCGACCAGACCCTCGCTGCACTTTCTGAGCCGGGTGTCGACGTTGCCGCGCAGCGGGACGATCTCGAGCCCAGGGTGGGCAGAGCCAAGCTGGACCTTGCGGCGCAGGGACGACGTGCCGAGCTTCGAGCCGGCCGGCAGCTCGCCGAGCTTGCCCCCGCTGCGCGTGACGATCGCGTCGCGCGGGTCGACCCGCTGGGGAATGCAGCCAATGGCGAGCGACGGCGCCAGCTCGGCCGGGACGTCTTTGAGCGAGTGGATGGCGATGTCGGCGCTGCCGTCGACGATGGCCTCTTCGATCTCTTTGATGAACAGACCCTTGCCACCGATCTCGGACAGCGCGCGGTCCTGGATGCGATCACCCGTGGTCACCACGTGCTTCTCTTCGATCTGCAGCCCTGGGTGGCAGGCCTCGAGCTGGCGCATGAAGGCGCGAGCTTGCGCCAGGGCCAGTTGGCTCTTGCGCGTGGCAACGATGAGCTTGGTGGTCATTTTCCGTTGGTTCCGGTGGCGCGGCGCTGCGACGGCTCGGCGCCTTCGGCCTCTGCCGGGGCGGGCCGCGAGGGCGTCGATGGCACGCTCACCGGCTCGGCGTCCAGCTCGAACAGCTCGGTGACGGCATTCATCAGCTGTTCCACGCGATAGCTCTCGAAGTCTTTGTCGGTGACCACCTGGCGCAAGTGCGCCGTGGGCGCGTGCAAGATCTTGTTCAGAGCCGCGTCGAGCATGGTCTCGAGCGCCGCGCGCTCTTCTTCCCCCAGATGTTTGAGCCGACCCTTCAAGCTCTTGTCCAGCTCGGCGTGCAGCAGGCGTCCGAACCGAGCCCGCAGCGCCACCACCACCGGGGTGACTTGGGTCGACTCGGCCCAGCGCTCCCAGCCGGCCATCTCTTCGGTCACCACGCGCTCGGCGTGCTCGGCCTCGCGGGCGCGGCTCTGGCGCGTCTCGCCCACCACCCGTTCGAAGTCGTCGATGTTGTAGAGGAACACCTCACTCAGGCTCTCGACCTTGGGGTCGACGTCGCGAGGCACCGCCAGGTCGATGAAGAACAGGCTTCGACCGCGACGCTTCTTCCGCAAGCCGTGGATGGTGTCGTAGTCGACCACGAAGCCCGGCGCGCTGGTGCTGGTGATCACCACGTCGGCTTCGACCAGCGCTGCGGGCTGGTCGCCCCAGGCGCGCGGCTCACCCCCCACGGCGGCGGCCAGCACGCCCACCCGGGCTTCGTTGCGGCCCACGACCAGCAAGCGCGTGCCCGCCGTCTTCAGCAGCTTGGCCACGGTCTCGGCCATCTCGCCCGAGCCCAAGAGCACCACCGTCTTGCCACGAAAGTCGCCGAAGATCTGGCGTGCCAGGTCCACGGCCACGCTGGGCACCGAGACCTGCCCGGCACCGAGCTGCGTCTCGGTGCGGACCCGCTTGGCAGCGCGGATCGCGCGCGGAACGGTCCGATGCAGGCACCCACCGATGGTGCCGGCGACGCGGGCGGTCTCGAAGGCCTCTTTCACCTGGCCCAAGATCTGCGGCTCGCCCAGCACCAGCGAGTCGAGGGACGACGCGACGCGGAACAGGTGACGAACCGCATCGACGCCCTCGTGGACGTACAGGTGCTGGCGGACGCCGCTGGCCAGGGCCGACAGCCCCTCGACCGCTGCCTGCCCGACTTCGCTCAGATCCGAGACCGGTCCGTTCTTGCCCGCGACCACCAGCTCGACCCGGTTGCAGGTCGAGATCAGCATGGCCTCGCCGATCGCCGGCCGAGCGACGAACTGGGAGAGCACGCGCGGGATCTCGGCCTTGGGCAGGGCGATGCGCTCGCGCACCGCGATGGGCGCGGTGCGGTGCGAGAGCCCGGCCACGACGATCATCCGCTGGCTCCGGTGCTCTTGATCACGTAGAGCAGGATCACCGTGGTCACGCACAGCACGCCGGCGAGCGTGCCGTAGGCTGAACGGCGCCCGCGCCAGCCCGCGGCGGCCCGCATCACCAGCACCAGGGCCAGCAAGATCCAGGTGGCGTAGCCCAGCGTGGCGCGCAAGAGCTCGGCGCCGCCGGCCGGGCCCAGGCGGCTGGCGAAGAACCCGCCCGTGACCACGCCGAGGGTGAGCAACGGGAAGCCGGTCAGCAGCAGGCGATGCTCGGTGCGGTCCAGCGCGTCGAGCGGTGGCAGCTTGGCGGTGAGCCAGGTCGGGCGCTTCTCTTTCAGGCTGCGCTCTTGGACCAGGTAGAACGCGCCCGCGGCGCCGGCGAGCATGAAGAACCCCACACCCGCGAGATTCGCGGTGATGTGCAAGATGAGCAGCAGCCGAGACACCCCGGTGATCGAGCTCTGCTCGGCGCCGACGAACTGCGCGCCGATCAAGAAGGTGAGCGCCAGCGGCGCGACGACCGCGCCCACGGCCTGCAACCGGAAGCGCGTGCGCAAAATCAGGTACATGCCGGCCAGAATCAGCGCCGACAGGCTGAGCGAGAAGTGCAGCGACTCGACCGGGCAGATCCGGGAGAACAGGCTGGCGCTGACGACGTGCGCCGCGTGCAGCACGGCACCGATGCCGAGGGCCACTGGTGCGGAAGCGGCGGCCGTGGTCGAGCCCTCGCGCCGCGCCAGGTCGAGGAAGAAGAGGATGGTCGCCGCCGCGTACGCTGCGGCTCCTAGATAGAACGCGGCAGTGGCGATGCCTTCCATGTTCACTCGATGTGGCCTGCCAGATAGTTCGCCAGCATCTCTTCGTCCGTGCTCGAGGCCGGGCCTTCGACCGGCGGGATGCTGGCGGCCCGGTGTTCTTCGAAGCTCCCGATGGGGGTGCCGGCGAAGCCCGGCACCACGTCGTACGCGAGCTCTCCGAGTACCATCGAGGTCTCCAGAATCTCGGCGCCGAGCTCGGTCATGTAGCTCACCGACTTCACCTTGCCGACCAGCTCGTGCACGTCGCCGCCGCCGGTCACCTCGGCCAAGACCCGCACGGCCTCGACTACCCGATACTTGCGGCCCTCGCCCTTGATGACCAGCTCGCCGGCCACCAGATCGACGCGATCCGCCCCGATCCACGAGTCGAGGGCTCGCTGAGGGAAGAACACGCGGTTTTTCATGCCAGGTCCCCGATCTATACGTCGGGAGCAAGGGAGCCTCTACGGCCGGCGGCGGCGCCCGGCAACCGCCCGGGGAAACCGCGGGAAAATCAGTACCCCTTGCGCGCCACGGCGCGATCGCCGGGCTCGATTTCCCGATGTGAGGCCGTGACCAGGCAGACCGAGCTGTACTTGGTCGCCCGGAGCACTCGCAGCTCTCCCACCACTTCCTCGGGGAAGTCCTTCTCGTTCCCCTTGAGCGGGGTGGTCTCGTAGCTCGCGGACTCGGGAACGTCCATCTTCATCCGGCTCCGCGCGGTGTTGGTGGCGGTCTTGAGCGAGGCGCGCCACGCGTCACCCTTGGTGACGACGAACAGGCGGTTCCCAGCGCTGATCCCGTCCTCGGACCCGCGATCGATGAACACCAGCTGGTGCTGACCCATGATCTCGTGGGGGTAGATGCTGGTGAGCACGCGCGCCCACCGGTTCACTCGCGAGGGCTTCGGCGGCACCACGTCGATCCGCCGACCGACGTCGCCCACCAGCGCCCCACGCTCGACCACGTCGGTCGACTCGATCAGCGTGCCGCGCGCCAGGCGCTTCTTGTCGTCCCACTGATCGATCCGCACCTGGCCCTTGATCGAGATGATCTGTCCCGGCGGGCGGCGCGCCCCCTTCACGGCCTGCGGCTTCCGCACCGGCGTGAAGATGGTCAGCTTCTGCCCGACCGCGACCTCGACCCCCGGCTTGATCTGGAGGTAGACGTGATTGCCCTCGGACAAGAGCATCTGGTCTTCGCGCGAGCCGATCAGCTCGCCTTTCACCTGGCGCCGCGGATCTTCGATGAAGCCGGCGCGTCGCAGGAACACCGTGTCCGGCGGCACCGCCGAGCGCCGATCGACCAACCCGCCTCCGTCCCCGACCGCGGCAGCGTCCCGCATGTCGGCGCCGTGCTTCATCCGCACCTGGTCGCCGGGATAGATCCAGTGCGGGTTCGAGATCTGCGGGTTGTAGCTCCAGACCTTGGGCCAGCCCCACGAGTTGCCGTAGTAGTAGCCCGAGAGATCCCAGAGCGTGTCGCCGCGGCGCACGGTGTGGAACGGCGGCACCCTGAGTGCGCCGCCCCGACCCAGGATCGCGGACGAGCCCTTGTTCCCACGGATGCTGCCCCCGCCACCGGACGAACGCCCGAGGTCGAAGCCGTCGCCCTTGCTCGGGTCCGACGTGGGGCGCGAGCTCGACGGCAGGTGCGCGTTGGGATCGGGCGCGCCCGGCTGGGGAAAGCCCGGCGGGGGCGTACTGTAGGTGGTGACCGTCGTCTGACTCGGTGCGGTCTGCACTTGCGTGCCACCCGCGTTGCCCCCGGTGTCTTGGGCCAGGGCTGCGGGGCTCGCCAGGCCCACGGCCAACGACGTGCCGACGCACCAGAAAACCTTGGGTCGGTAGCGCATGATCAGGTCCCCTGCGGAGTGGGTCGGCGAGCACCCGCATTCTGTCCCATCGGCGGGCTGCCGGCACGCGGTGCCTGGGGCTTGCCCCAGGCCGCCGGCCGAACCCACTTGGCTCCCCCGGCGGCGGGCGTGCCGTGATCCTTGATCACCGGGCGCGGGCCCTCGTCTTCGGCGGGCTCGGGCTCGGGCTCGGGTTCGGCGGCAGGCGCGGTCGTCCCCGGCCCCATCTTCACGACCTTGAGGTTCGGCCGCGCCACCCTGCTCTCTTCGGGCACGGGCGCGGCAGCGGCGGCAGCCGCGGCCTGCGGGGCACCACGCATCGACGTGATTTCGAGCGCCTGCACGCGCTCGGCCAGGCGATCGTTGGTGTTCTGAAGGCGGGTGACCTCGTCCTGGAGGCCCGACATCTTCTTCTCGAGCGTCTCGCGGTTTCCGCCGCCGCAACCGGCAGAAAACGCCGCGCACGCGACCAGCAAGAAACAAGCGGCTTTGGGCATGGGACTCCGCATCGGCCGAAGTCTAGGTTTCGGTGCGCCCGCGGGCCAAAAACTCCGGGTATCGGTCGTGGCACGAATGTTGTGCGCGGGGCGCCGCCGACGGCGGGCACCGCATTCTGGACGACGCGCCGCGCCGAAGCTAGGGTCGGAGCGTGAAGTCGAGGGTTCGCAAGCCAGGGGAGCGCCGGCGCCGGGTCGATCTTCGGAAGACGCTGTTCATCCTTCCGAACATGATCACCATGGCCGCGGTCTTCTGCGGCTTCAACGCCATCCGCATCTGCGCCAAGCCGGGCGCCGAGGCGGAAGACTTCCATCGCGCGGCGGTGCTGCTGCTGTTCGCCATGCTGTTCGACCTGCTCGACGGCCGAGTGGCTCGCCTGACCAAGACCCAGAGCGCGTTCGGCCTGCAGCTCGACTCGCTGGCAGACCTGGTCTCGTTCGGCGTGGCCCCGGCCCTCTTGGTCTACCAGTGGGTGCTGCATCGCCACCCGATCCCCGGCCTGCTGGTGGCGTTCTTGTACGTGGCCTGCGCGGCCGCGCGCCTGGCTCGGTTCAACGTGCTTTCGTCGGCGCCGAGCGGCGCCCCGGTCAAGCCGGGGAAGTACATCGTGGGCCTTCCCTCGCCGCCAGCCTCGGGCGTGCTGATCTCGCTGGCCGTGGCAGATTCGGCGGTGGGCGGCACGCTGGGCTCCGAGAAGAACACGGTGCCGTTCTTCGCAGTCACGTTGATCGTGGCGCTGCTGATGGTGTCGAACGTGAAGTTCCGCTCGTTCAAGGACTTGCGGCCGAACGTGGGCACCATCTTGTTCGTCCTGTTCGTGATGGGCGGGAGCCTGGCAGTGAGCCAGATCTACAAGCCGCACTTCGTCTTGATCTGGTTGCTCGGCGTGTACATCACCCTCGGCCTGGCCGAGTCGATCCGCAGCTTGGCCCAGTGGGCGATGCGGCTGCGGGTGCGCGACACCACGCCCCCGGCGGAATGATCCGAACCCCTCGAAACCGACCGCCTCTTCTACCGAGCGCCCACGAAGCTGTCGCCGATCCGGCTCCGCTGGTCTAGAACTTCGGCATGACGCTCCGCCGGCTGCTGATGCTGTGCTGCCTGATGGCCGTGCTGGTGCCCGGGGCCTGCAAGGACAAAACGCCGGCGCCCGGCGGCGACGACCCCACGGGCGCGAAGCCCACCTCGAACGAGCTGCCCCCGCTCGAGGTCAAAGACGACACCGCCAACCTGCTCCTTACCTGGATCGACGACAAGGGCGACTTCCACGTGGCGCAGAAGGTGGCCGATGTGCCCGAAGCGAGCCGCACGGAGGTGAGGGTGGTGAGCACCACGCGTGAAGAGGGCACCGGCAAGCTGGTCTACGTGGCCGACCTGTCGAAGAAGCAGCCCGACGGCGCCTACCCGGTCAAGGTGATCGCACGCACCGAGTGGGACGAGAAGGGCGCGAGCCGGCGCAAGGCCCGCCTCGAGGCGCTGGCCCCGCCGCCCACCGGCTCGGCGCCGGCGGCGCCTTCGGGCTCGGGCTCGGCGGGGCCCGGCCCGGCGCCCACCGCACCCAAGGTCGCGGCGAACAAGGTGGTGGCGATCGTCTACGGTGCCGAGTGGTGCAAGCCGTGTCACGACGCGGCCGCCTACCTCAAGCAGCGCGGCGTGACGGTGGTCGAGAAAGACGTGGACGCCGACGACGCCGCGCAGGCCGAGATGCAGAAGAAGCTGGAACGGGTGAAGATGCCCGGCGCGTCCATTCCGGTGATCGACGTCATGGGCCAGATCTTGGTCGGCTTCAGCCCGCGCGCGCTCGAAAAAGCGGTCGAGTCGGCGAGGAACGCCAAGACGCTGTGAGCGTCGACGACGCAGCCAAGAAGCTGGAGCGGATCTGGCCGTGGATCCCGGCGTTCCGCGCCGTGGCCGAGACCGAGCACCTGCCCACGGCGGCGCAGCGCCTGTGCGTGAGCCCCTCGGCGCTATCGCGTAGCGTGAAGCTGGTGGAAGAGACCCTGGGTGAGGAGCTGTTCGTCCGCGGTTCGCGCCGCATCACGCTCAATCGCGCGGGCCAGCGGCTGCTCGAGGCGATTCGGCGCAGCGTGACCTCGCTCGAGCACGCCATGCACGGCGTGCTCGATCACGAGTTCAGTGGCAGCTTCCGGGTGGCTTCGCTGGGGGTGCTGACCGACTACTTCGTGCTGCCGGCGCTCCTCGAGGTGCAGAAAGCACGCCCTGTGGTCGTGCCCTGCATGGTCACCCTGCCGTCGAAAGAGGCGAATCGCCAGCTCGCCAGCGGGCAGATCGAGGTCGCGTTCTATTACGACGCCACCAGCATGCCGGGCATCGAGTGCCGCCGCATCGGTTCGCTGCAGAACTCGCTGTACTGCGGACGAGCCCACCCGCTATTTCACGCGCGGTCGGTGACCCTGGCAAGCCTGGCCGACCACGCGCTCAGCGTGGCGGGCATCGGCGATCGCGGCACGCCGATGGACGGATGGCCGGTGGACCTGGCCCGCAAAGTGGGCTTCCAGATCACCATGCTCTCGACCAACCTTCGGGTCGCGCTGTCGGGGCGCTTCGTGTGCGTCTTGCCCGACGTGGTGGCGGACACGGACCTCCGCGCGGGTCGCTTGCGCCGCCTGCCGCCGACGCCGGTACCCGACACCGAGGTGTTCGCAGCGTGCCGCGCAGAGGACGCACAGTCGAGCTTCACGGCCGACGTGATCGCCCGGGTCGAGCGCGCCCTGGCGGCGGCGCCCCGGGCCGGCGGCGAGGGGAAACGCCCGGTCGCACTGAAAAAAACCCGGCGTCGCTGATCGTTCGCGCCAGGGCAACGAACGCTGCCGATCATTGTAATGGTCGATCGGGCGGGCGGGCCCCATGCTTCCGGGCATGGCGAACCACAAGACCGTGAGCCGTCGAGCGGCCCTCGGCGCAGTTGCCGGCAGCGTCGTCGCGCTCGGGTGCGGCGGGAACCAAGAGTCGAGCGCGAAGACGCCCAACGGTTCGGGAGGCGGCGCTTCGACGGGCGGGGGCGGCGGCAGCGGAGGCGCCGCGGGCAGCGGAGGCGCCGCGGGCAGCGGAGGCGCCGCGGGCAGCGGAGGTGGCCTGGCCGAATGCAAGGCCCAGGGCCCGACGCCCGGGTGCAAGGTCACCGACGACAACATCCTTGGACCTTTCTACAAGGCCGATGCGCCGTTCCGGTCCGACATCACCGAGGGGAGCGCGGGCACCGCGCTGCGGGTGCGCGGCACCGTCTACGGCTGCGATTGCCAGACGCCGCTGGCGGGTGCGGTGGTCGACGTGTGGCAGGCCAACGACGCAGGCACCTACGACAACGCAGGCTTCGTCTTGCGCGGCCGTGTGAAGACGGACGCGCAGGGGCGTTACGAGGTGACGACCATCTTGCCGGGCCTGTATCTGAACGGAAGCACCTATCGCCCGCGCCACGTCCACTACAAGGTGAGCCACGCCGAGGGCGTCTCGCTGACGACCCAGCTCTACTTCGAGGGCGACCCCTGGATTGCCTCGGACGCCTTCGTGAAGCCATCCCTGATCCGCCCCCTAGTCGAGTCCGTGGGCGCCGGCGGCAAGAAGCAGTACGACGTGACCTTCGACGTGGTGCTCACTGGGTCGTGAACGTCCACTGTTCGTCGAGCGGGCCGCCGACGAACGTCCCCTTGATGTGCACCCGATAGGTCGTCTTCGCCTGGAGCGGCTTGTGGGCATACAGCACCACTGCGGATTTCGACAGCAGCGCGTCACCGGCGATCCACACGTGGGGAATGTCGGCGGTCGTGCCCTCGACGACCAAGGTGTGCTCGGTGATCACCGGGCTCTTGGCGTAGAGCGTGACGGGGTACCCGCTGGGCCAACCGCTGGGCGGCGCCGGCGGCTTCGGGCCTTCGTTACCCGAGAATGCCAGCGGCACGCCGGTCTGCTTGTCGTAGGGCCACTTGGCGATCACCGTGTTCGGCGTGGCCGCGCCGACCCCCAGATCCATCACGCCGCAGCCCGTGGCGTTGCCATAGCCGAGCTCGCGCACCCAGGGGCTGAGCACCGGTGTGCGGTGCCAGACCGAATCGATCCACATCTTCACCGCACCGTTCGGATCCGGGCCGAACACCATCACCTCGGAAGCGGGCGAGCCCGTGTAGCCGGCGGCCTTCATTCGCCCGCCGAAGCTCGCCGCGACGAAGTTCTTGCACCCCGCCACCTCGGCGTGGGGGTTTGCGATGCAGCTGCCGGTGTTGGTGGTGTAGTAGAGGCAGTGCTTCTCTGCCGCAGTGCTGATGCTCGACACGAGCGCTGAACAGGGCACGCCCATGGCGAGCCGCGCCTTGTTCACGGCGGCGAGCGCTGCGGTCTGATCGGCGTCCGAGCCCGCGGGCGCCGCGGGGCAGTTGCCCGCGCCCCCGCCCGCACCGCCACCCGCCGCAGACCCGCCGCCGCCCGGAGCTCCGCCGCCGCCCGGAGCTCCGCCGCCGCCCGGAGCTCCGCCGCCGCCCGGAGCTCCGCCGCCGCCCGGAGCTCCGCCGCCGCCCGGAG
>JAKLKA010000181.1 GCA_023150915.1 Polyangiaceae bacterium | reverse complement strand
GCGCCCGCGCCCCCGGCCCCGCCGTCGCCGCCGAGGCCCCCGAGGCCGCCGCCGCCCCCGGCCCCGCCGCCGCCGCCCGCCGCGCTTCCGTCTTTCAGTTTCTCGAACTCGCTCGCCGGGATGAAGTCGTGCTCTGGGAACGAACACGCCGCGAAAAGCAGCGCGCAGGCCAGAGCCGAGAGACGAAGCCGGGACACGCCCGACCAGCTTAGCGCGGCAAACCCGGGTCCGTCACTTCGCTTCGCGGCTACTCGATCGGCGAGCGCTGAGGTAGCGTCCCGCCCGCCCATGGCCGAAACGTTGCTTCTGGAGATCGGCACCGAGGAGTTGCCGGCGTCCTTCGTCAGCGCGGGGGTCGACGCCCTGCCGTCGCTCGTCCGCGCGAAACTGGCCGAGCTGCGCCTGTCTCACGGCGAGGTGCGGGCTGCGGGCACCCCACGCCGCTTGGCGGTGTGCGTCGACCACCTGGCGACCGAGCAGCCGGATCTCGACGAAGAGGTGCTCGGCCCTCCGGCGCGCGTCGCGTTCGACGCCGAGGGCCAGCCCACCAAGGCGGCACTGGCCTTCGCGCAGAAGCTGGGCGTCGACGTCGCGAGCTTGAGTCGAAAGGGCACCGACAAGGGCGAGTACCTGGTCGGCCGGCGTGTGGAGAAGGGCGCGCCCGCCCAGAACCTCTTGCCGGCGGCGCTGGCCGAGGTGTGCGCGAAGATCCCGTTCCGCAAGTCGATGCGCTGGTCGGATGGCGAGGTGGCGTTCGGCCGCCCGGTGCGCTGGCTGGTCGCGTTGCTGGGCGCCGACCAGCTGTCGGTCGAGTTTGCGGGCATTCGGTCCGGGCGCACCACCGCGGGCCATCGCTTCCTCGCGCCGGGGCCCCACCCCGTGGCGCGGGCCCAGGACTACGTGGCTTCGCTGCGCCAGCACCACGTGTTCGTCGACCTCGACGAGCGCCGCCGCACCATGGTCGAACGCCTGCACGCCGCCGCCCACGCGGCCGGCGGCGTCTTGATCGAGGACGGGTTCTTGGTCGAAGAGAACCTGTCACTGGTCGAAGAGCCCCAGATCGTCACCGGCGGCTTCGACGCCGAGTTCTTGCAGCTCCCCGAGCGTGTGATCCTCGACGTGGCCAAGGGGCACCAGCGCTACTTCGGCGTGCGCGACCCTGCGGGCAAGCTGCTCCCCAAGTATCTTGCCGTGGTCAACACCGCCGAGAAGCCGGAAAACGTGCGGCGCGGCAACGACCGCGTGATGCGCGCCCGCCTGGCCGACGCCAAGTTCTTCTACGAGACCGACCTCGCCACGCCGCTGTCTGCTCGCCGCGAGAAGCTCGGCGGCGTGGTGTTCCACAAGCGCCTGGGGAGCGTGGCCGACAAGGTGCAACGCATCGAGCGGCTGGTGCCGCTGCTCGGCGCCGAGCTGGGCCTGGGTGACGGCGTGGTGAAGACGGCGCTGGCGGGCGCAGCCCTGTGCAAATGTGATCTGGTCACCCTCATGGTCGGCGAGCTCCCCGAGCTTCAGGGTGAGATGGGCACGGCGTATGCGCTGGCCCAGGGCGTGAGCGCCGACGTGGCCACGGTCATCGCCGAGCACTACCAACCGCGTGGCGCGGACGATCCGACCGCGCCCAGCGACGCCGCTGCGCTGGTGGCGCTGGCGGATCGTTTCGACACCCTTGTGGGCTGCTTCGCCGTGGGGCAGGTTCCCACCGGCGCGGCCGACCCGCTGGCGCTGCGCCGCGCGGCGCTGGGCGTGCTGCGCACCGTGCTCGACAAGGGGTGGGAGCTCTCGCTCTCTGCCGCCGTCGCCAGCGCATACGCCGCGTATTCGGGCGTGAAGCTGGACGCCGATGTGGGCGAGACCAGCGACAAGCTGCTGGCGTTCTTCAAGCAGCGGCTGCGGGGGCTCTTGGAGCAAGAAGTCGCCGTGGGCGCGGTCGACGCCTGCCTTGCCGCCCAGGCCGATCGCCCGCAAGACGTCGCGCTGCGCGCGCGCGCGCTGGCCCAGATCGACCCGGGTGTGCGCGCCCTTGCCGGCGAGGTGTTCAAGCGCGCCGCCAACATCGCCAAGGACGCCCCCGAAGGCGAGCCGGTGGCTCCGGGCGAGGTCGCCGCCGACGTTCACATGACCGAGCGCGCGCTGTTCGCGGCCTTCGCCGAGCTGCGCCAGGCCGTGGGCGCCGCCCACCAGAGCCGCGACTATCCCAGTGCGCTGGGGGCCATTGCCGGCTTCGCCCCGGTGCTGGGTCGCTACTTCGACGACGTGCTGGTCATGGCCGACGACCCGCGCGTGCGCGAAAACCGCCTGAAGCTGATGCGGCAGATCCACAGGACCTGCTCGGCGATCGCGCACTTCAACGTGCTGGCTGGATGAGAGGGGAACATGCAATCGAGCATCATCACCACCGTGTTTCTGCCCTTGGCCCTGGGCGTGATCATGCTCGGGCTCGGGCTGTCCTTGTCCCTGGCCGACTTTCGGCGCGTGGTCGTGTACCCGCGGGCGGTGTTCGTCGGCCTGGCCTGCCAGATGCTGATCTTGCCGGCGGTCTGCTTCGGCATCGCGCGAGGGTTCGGGCTGCCGCCCGAGCTGGCGGTCGGCTTGATGCTCCTCTCTGCCTCGCCGGGCGGCGCCACCGCCAATCTCTTCAGCCACCTGGCCAAAGGGGACGTCGCGCTGAACATCACGCTCACCGCGGTCAACAGCGTGCTGTCGCTGTTCGTGTTGCCCTTCATCGTGAACCTCTCGCTCGAGGCGTTCATGGGGGCGGGCAAGGCCATTCCCCTGCAGTTCGACAAGGTGATCCAGGTGTTCGCCATCGTGCTGGTGCCGGTCTCGATCGGCATGCTCATCCGCGCGAAAAAGCGCTCGCTCGCGAGCCAGCTCGACAAGCCGGTCCGCATCTTGTCGGCGGTGTTCTTGCTGCTGGTGATCGCCTCGGCGGTGGCCAAAGAGCGCGCCAACCTCGGCGACTTCTTCCGACAGGTGGGCCTGGCGGCGCTCGCCTTCAACCTGGCCAGCATGGCCGTGGGCTACTTCGTGCCGCTGCTGCTCAGGGTCGAGCGCCGCCAAGCCATCGCCATTGGCATGGAGATCGGCATCCACAACGGCACGCTGGCGATCGCCATCGCCTCGGCACCCACGCTGCTGAACAACTCGACCATGGCCATTCCGCCGGCGATCTACAGCCTGATCATGTTCTTCACGGCGGGCGCCTTCGGTTGGCTGGTGTCGCGCCGCGGCGCCGAGCCCGCGGCGGTGCCGGTGGCGAGCCCTGCCTCGGACGACTGAGATCGAACCAGTCCCGAAAGCTTCTTCGTACGCGTTCGGCGTCTCGACGCTGTGCGTCGTGCCCGGTTCGTTGCGCGCAAGGGTGTACGCACCCCGCGGGTCTTGCGGCGCCCTCGGTGCTCTGCGATGACCACCTTCAGCATGAGCACCAAGCAGATCATCTATCGGTTCGAGGCGGGGAAAGCGGACGGCAACGGCAGCATGAAGCCGCTGCTCGGCGGCAAGGGCGCGGGGCTGGCCGAGATGGCGAACCTCGGCATTCCGGTGCCGCCGGGCTTCACCATCACCACCGAGCTGTGCACTGCGTTCTACGACGGCGGCAAGGTGATGCCCGCGGGGCTGGCAGGCGCGGTGGCCGAAAACATGGCCTGGCTCGAGAAGACTTTGGGCAAGAAGTTCGGCGACCCGCAGAACCCCCTCTTGGTCAGCGTGCGCAGCGGGGCCCGCGCCAGCATGCCCGGCATGATGGACACCATCTTGAACCTCGGCCTGAACGACGCGACGGCTCAGGGGCTCAGCGACCGCACCAAGAACCCGCGGTTCGTCTACGACGCTTATCGCCGGTTCCTCAGCATGTACGGCAGCGTCGTGCTGGGGGTGAAGTCCCACGCCTTCCACGAGGCCTTGAACCTGGCCCGGCGCCGGATGTGCAAGGAGCTGGGCATCGAAGCCCCGGCCGACGGCGAGGCGCTGGTGCGCGCCGTCCCCGATAGCCAGCTTGGCGCCGATCAGCTGAAGCTGGTGGTCGAAGACTTCAAGCAGATCATCGTGAAGGCGACCGGGAAGGCGTTCCCCGACAAGCCCGTGGACCAGCTGATGGGCGCCATCGGCGCCGTGTTCGAGAGCTGGAACAACGACCGCGCCATCTTGTACCGGAAGATGCACGGCATTCCCGGCGAGTGGGGCACGGCGGTCAACGTGCAGAGCATGGTGTTCGGCAACCTCGGCGACACCAGCGCCACCGGCGTGGCGTTCACGCGTGACCCCAGCACCGGCGAGAAGCGCTTCTTCGGCGAGTGGCTGCCGAACGCCCAGGGTGAAGACGTGGTGGCTGGCATTCGTACCCCGCGCCCCATCTCCAAGACGGCCACCAGCGCTGGCCTTTCGCTGGAAGAGTCGCTGCCCGAGAGCTTCAAGCAGCTGCACGACATCCAGGCCCGGCTCGAAGGTCACTTCCGCGACATGCAGGACATCGAGTTCACCATCGAGGACGGCCGCCTGTTCATGCTGCAGACCCGCAACGGCAAGCGCGCTGCCCGCGCCGAGGTGAAGATCGCCGTCGACATGGCGAACGAGGGGCTGGTGAGCCAAGACGAAGCGGTGCTGCGCGTCGAGGCGGGCCGGCTCGAGCAGCTGCTCTTTCCCTCCATCGACCCGCATGCCGCCGTCAGCCCCGTGGCGCACGGCCTGGCGGCCTCGCCGGGGGCCGTCACCGGGCGCGTCGCATTCAGCGCCGACGACGCCGAGAAGCGCGCCGAACAGGGCGAGCCCGTGATCTTGGTGCGGGTCGAGACCTCACCCGAAGACCTGCACGGCATGCAGGCGGCCAAGGGCATCCTCACCGCTCGCGGTGGGGCCACCAGTCACGCCGCCGTGGTGGCGCGCGGCATGGGCCGCAGCTGCGTGGTGGGCTGTCACGGCATCAGCATCGACTACGAAACCCAGAAGATGACCGTCCGCCCCGACAAGGGTGAGATCTGCATCGTCAGCGTGGGGGACGTGATCACCATCGATGGCTCGAGTGGCGGGGTGTACCTCGGCGACGTGCCCAAGGTCGAGCCCAAGCTCTCGGGTGAGCTCGAGGTGCTGATGAAGTGGGCCGATGCGGGTCGGCGCATGCGCGTGCGCGCCAACGCCGACACCCCCGAGCAGGCCAAGAAGGCCCGCGAGCTCGGCGCCGAGGGCATCGGCCTGTGCCGCACCGAGCACATGTTCTTCGACGACACCCGCATCGCGGCCGTGCGCGAGATGATCCTGGCCAGTGACGTGGCGGCTCGGCAGAAGGCCCTGGCCAAGCTGTTGCCGTTCCAGACCGACGACTTCGTCGGGATCTTCCGCGAGATGAACGGCCTGCCGGTCACCATCCGGCTGCTGGACCCCCCGCTGCACGAGTTCTTGCCGCAACAGGTCACGCAGATCGAAGAGCTGGCCAAGACGATGGGCGTCTCGCCCTCGGATCTCGGCCGCAAGGTCGACGAGCTCCACGAGTTCAACCCCATGCTCGGTCACCGCGGCGTGCGGCTCACCGTGACCTACCCCGAGATCTGCGCCATGCAGACCCGAGCCATCTTGAGCGCGGCCTGCAAAGTGAAGAAGGCCGGCGTGAACGTCCTGCCCGAGATCATGATCCCGCTGTCGCTCAGCAAGAAAGAGCTCGATCTGATGAAGACCGTGGTGCTCGAGGTGGCGGCCGAGGTGTTCAAGGAGCACGGCGTCGAGGTCCACTACAAGTACGGCACCATGATCGAGCTGCCGCGCGCCGCGCTGCTCGCCGACAAGCTGGCCGAGGTCGCCGAGTTTTTCTCGTTCGGCACCAACGACTTGACCCAGACCACCCTGGGGCTGTCCCGCGACGACGCCGGACGTTTCCTTCCGGAGTACGTCGACCGCGGCATTCTCGCCCACGAGCCCTTCGTCTCGCTCGACGTCGAGGGCGTCGGCCAGCTGGTCCAGATGGCGGTCGATCGGGGAAAGAAGACCCGGCCCGACCTCTCGCTCGGGATCTGCGGCGAGCACGGGGGCGACCCCGAGAGCATCTTCTTCTTCGACGACGTCGGCTTGGCGTACGTTTCGTGCTCGCCCTTCCGGGTGCCCATCGCGCGCTTGGCTGCTGCCCAGGCCACCCTGCGGAAGCGGGTGAAGGGTGAGCAAGGCCGCACGGTCTGAGGCGCCCGCCCTAGTCCGGGCCAGCCTGATGCGCTAGGCTCCGGGCGTGCCCCCCAAGAATGACGGGTCGGGGAAGCTGCCGACGTTCACCCGCAGCGCTCGCGGCATGCTGAGCAAGACCGAGGACCGCGTCATCGACCAGGCCAAGGACAACTGTGCGGACGCTCCGGACCTTGGGGGGCCGGGCGGCCCGTTCCCCGCGCAGCACTGCTCGCACGGCAGCCACGGGTCCCACGGCAGCCACGGGTCGCATGGCAGCCACGGGTCGCATGGCAGCCACGGGTCGCATGGCAGCCACGGATCGCATGGCAGCCACGGCTCGCACGGCAGCCACGGCTCGTGGTGACGGTTCCGTGCCACCCTGTGCCAGCGCCCCGGCGCTGAAGGTGGGGCATTTTCCGATGAAATGCGCCGCGCACACACCGGCACACAGGTTGCAATCGGCCGGCACATGTCCGACCGCGTTGCCCCCTTCTACCTGTTCGCACTGATCCTCTCCGCCGCCGCTTGCTCGGGCAGTGTCGACTCTGCCGGGACCGGCGGCGCTGGCGGCTCGGGCGGGGGCGGGGGCGCCGGCGGCGGCTGCGCGCTGCCGGCGGTCGAGTGCCCAGCGAAGGCGCCCTTTCCCGGCGCCAGCTGCGATCTGAGCGACAGCTGCCAGTACCCGGTGGGGGACGGAGTCAACACCTTCACCTATTCGTGCACGGCGGGCCACTGGGCGGCGCAGTCGACCTGTGAAGGGGCCATCGGCGGCGGTTGCCCGGTGCCGCCCTTGGTCGAGGCCTGCGATCAGCCCTTCGACGGATCCGCTTCTGGCGCGACGATCGAGATCGGCGCGGCCGATCCTACCCAGCCGTTCCAGGCGCTGAAAGAGGGAGCCGAGCTCGGGCTCACCTGGGGCGGTCAGGGCAGCCCCATGGTCGGCTACCGAATTCGCGTCACCGGCATCGATGCCGGCTGCATCCGCGCCGACACCACGCTCTCGGCGGCGGGCAAGCCCGGCGCCTCCACCCCCAGCACCATCGCGCTGCACTGCGGCGGCGAGTCACTGAGCGTGCTCAGCATCTTCCCCCTCGAATCGGTGTGTGAAGCGTCGCCGAACGCGATGGTCGACCTGCAGATTGCGATCGCCGTTCAGGGGGCCGGCACGGTGAAGAAGACGTTCAAGGTCCAAAACCCCGGCTGCATGTTGCCCGGCTGACGTTCACGCCAGCGCTTCCGTTGCCGCCTTCACCGTGGCATCGATGTCCGCTTCGGTGTGGGCGGCGCTGATGAACGCCGCTTCGAACTGCGACGCTGGCCAGTACACCCCGCGCTCGAGCAGGCCGCCGTGCCAGCGGCCGAAGCGCTCGCGATCGCACTTCTCGGCGTCACCCCACGACCGCACCGGCCCGGGGTGGAAGAACAGCGTGATCATCGAGCCGACGCGCTGGATGCATGCCGGCGTCGCGCTCTGCTTCAGCGCCGCGGCGAGCCCCGCCTCGAGGCGCGCGCCCAGCGCCTCGAGCTTCACGTAGATCTCGGGCCCGAGCTCCGCCAGGGTGGCAAGGCCCGCGCTCACCGCCACCGGATTCCCGCTCAAGGTGCCGGCCTGATAGACCGGCCCGAGCGGCGCGATCTTGCTCATCACGTCCCGTCGCCCGCCGTATGCCGCCAGCGGCATGCCGCCGCCGATCACCTTCCCGAGGCAGGTCAGGTCCGGCACGATGCCGAAGCGCTCTTGGGCGCCGCCGCGCGCCAGCCGGCAGCCGGTCATCACCTCGTCGAACACCAGGAGAGCGCCCGCCTCGGTGCACAGCGCGCGCAGCGTCTGCAAGAAGCCCGGCTCGGGCGGCACACAGCCCATGTTGCCGACCACCGGTTCGACGATCACGGCGGCGATGCGGGCGCCGCTCTCGCGGAACAACGCGCGCAGTGCGCCCTCGTCGTTGAAGGCCAGCGTTGCGGTGTTCTCGACCACGCTGGCCGGCACGCCGCCGCTGTCCGGGTTGCCGAAGGTGGCCGCGCCGCTGCCCGCCTTGACCAAGAGGGCGTCGGAGTGGCCGTGATAGCAGCCGTCGAACTTGACGATCACGTCACGCCCGGTGAAACCGCGCGCCACCCGCAGCGCGCTCATCGTGGCCTCGGTGCCGCTCGAGACGCAGCGCAGCATCTCGATGCTGGGGTAGCGATCGATCACGGCTTCGGCGAAGTGCACCTCGAGCTCGGTCGGCGCGCCGAAGCTCAGCCCGCGCTCGGCGGCCGCTTTCACCGCTGCCACCACCTTGGGGTGGGCGTGGCCCAAGATGGCCGGGCCCCACGACCCGACGTAGTCGACGTATTGCTTCCCGTCGGCGTCGGTCAGCCGTGCGCCGCTGGCGCTGGCGATGAAGGGCGGGTGCCCGCCCACCGCCCGGTAAGCCCGCACCGGGCTGTTCACGCCGCCGGGCAAGAGCCGCTCGGCACGTTTGAGAAGCTCGTTCGATCGCGGGCCAGTCATGGCCGCTGATTAGCTCGATTTGGCGCCCGCGTCACGGCGGGTTGCAGACCTTCTGTGTCACGCCGAAGTACGGCTCGACGTCGAAGTTGGTCCAAGGCTGGTTCAGCTTCCAGATGCTGTTGTCGTCTTCGTAGAGCACCAGTGCGTCGTTGTCTTTGCTGGCGTACGCGCCCCAGTGCCACTGGCAAATGTCCTTGTCGGGTCGGGTGAACTTGGCGTCGAAGACCTTCACCCCGTCCTGCCAGGCGACCATCACGCCGGTGTGGTAGTTGATGTAGATGGTGGTTCGCGCCCACTTCCCTTTGGGGAAGGCCGGGGCGTTCGGGGCGAAGGTGACCGTACCCCCGGTGGACTTGATGTGGGCTGGAGTCAGCCGGTTGGTGGTGTCCTCGAGCCCCAGGGTGATCACCTGGTCCTTCCAGCCGCAGTCATTGTTGACGGTCCAGAAGCTGAACCACTTGCCGTTCTGGAACGGATACGCGACCTCGAGCCGGCTGTAGTAGGTGTTGACCACGCCGTGCGGCGCGTCGATGCCGGTACCGGTGTTGGTGTAGGCCTTGACCACGCTGTCGCCGCTGAACTGAAGGCCGCCGTACCCCCGGTGCGATTGGCTGATGGCACAGGTGATTTCGGAGCGGTGTGAGTGCGTGGGGCTCACGGCCTGCGTGGTCGAGAAGCCATTGTCGTGGCAGAGCCCGCCATTGAAGCCCTTGTCGTAGCTCTGGCTGGTCCAGCGCGAATAGTCCCCGGTCTCGAAGTCGTCGAACCAGAGTCGCTTCGCGTCGAAGCACGCGCCACCGCCGCTGCCGCCGGACGCACCGCCGCTGCCGCCGGTCGCACCGCCGCTGCCGCCGGATGCCCCCGCGCTACCCCCGGATGCCCCCGCTCCGCCGCTTCCCGCGCTGCCGCCGGTCGCCGCGCCGCCCGAGCTCTGCGCTCCGGTGCCGGCGCTGCCTCCAGCTTGGTCGCTGCCGCCGTCCCCGTCGTCGCCGCAGCCGTACCCCACGATCCCCACCAGCACCAGCACCAGCGCTCGTCGCATGCTCGCAGGGTAGAGCCCTGCCGGCTCGGCGTGAAGCCCGAGTCGTGGCATAACCCCCAGGCAATGCTGCACCCGGGTGCCATCGTCGGGGGCGATTTCCGAGTCGAACGGGAGCTCGCCCGGGGGGGCATGGGTGGGGTGTGGCTGGTCGAACAGATCAGCACCGGGCAGAAGCGCGCCCTCAAGGTGATGCACCCGACGCTGATCGCCGAGCCGCGCATGCGCGAGCGCTTCGAGCAAGAGGCGCGCATCGGCGGGCGCGTTCCCAGCGAGCACGTGGTCGAGGTGATCGCGGCGGGGGTCGATGCCCAGCTCGGGATCCCGTGGCTCGCCATGGAGCTGCTGCATGGCGAGGATCTGGCGGCGCTCTCCACCCGCCACGGGCCCCTGCCGCTGGCCGAGCTCGTGCCCATCTTTCGGCAGCTGTGCCACGCGCTCGGCGCGGCGCACTCGGTGGGGATCGTGCACCGCGACGTGAAGCCCGAGAACGTGTTCTTGGCAGAGGTGCAGAGCGCCGACGCGAGCCGCCAGGTGAAGGTCCTCGACTTCGGCATCGCCCGGCTGGCAGCCGAGGCCAAAGAGAGCGGCACGGGGCAGATCGGCACACCGCTCTGGATGGCGCCGGAGCAGAGCGACCCCCGCGCGGCCATCACCCCCGCTGCCGACGTGTGGGCGCTGGGCCTCTTGGCGTTCCACCTGCTCACCGGGCGCTACTACTGGAAGACCGCCAACGATCCGTCGGCCGCTCTCAGCGCGCTGTTCAAAGAGACGCTGATGGAGCCCCTGGTGCCTGCCTCGCAGCGCGCGCTCGAGTATGGCCTGCACGCCAGCCTGCCCCCTGGGTTCGACGCCTGGTTTTCCCGCGCGGTCACCCGTGAGCCTGTGGAACGCTTCCCCGACGCGCAAGCAGCGTTCGCCGCACTCGAGGGGCTCGTCGCCGGCACCCTGGTCAGCCCCCCGGCGCGGGCGTCGATGCCGAGCCAGCCGGCCATCAGTCAGCCCGTCATCAGCCAGCCGGCAGCTCGGAAGTCTTCGCTCGCGCCGATCGTGATCGGTCTGGCGGCGCTGCTGCTTCTGGGCGGGGCAGTGGTGGTCGCCGCCGGGGCTGGGGTGTTCTTCTTCGCCGCGCCGGGCGGGCAAGCCGCCGTCGCGTCCCCGTCGGCAGCCCCGCTTGCCACCGCCGCGTCCGAGCCCGCACCCGAGCTCGGCCCCGCGTCCAGCGCGACCGCCAGCGCCAAGGTGTCGGCGCTGGGCACGCGCACCAAGACCACCACGACGGTGCCGGACGCCGCCGTGGCCGCGCCCGTGCCCGAGCCGACCGCTGCGCCGCCGCCGTCGGCCACCACCACGGCGCTGGCCGCGGGGGGTGAGCTCAAGCCGCTCGACATTCCCGGGACTCAGAAGAAGGTGAACGCCGTGGCCGCTGCCGCCGCGGCGGAGTGTGCGAAACACAAGACGGCCGGCGTCGCCAGCGAGGCCTACACCGGCTCGTGTGGCTTTCGCCCAGATGGCTCGACGTCAGGCGGCATGAGCGGCGGGGGCGGTGCCCAGGCCTGCGTGAAGCAGAAGATGCTGTCGATCACCATCGGCAAGTATGCCCATCCCCAGGTGTGGCACGTCGAGATCTTCCCGTGGAGCGTCACCGTCAAGTGAGGCTCAGGGCTTGGCTTTGGTGGTCGGTTTTGCCGGTGCGTCGGAGAAGAGCCAGGTGACGTTGTCGATGATCGCCGTCGAGTCGAGCACGCCGTCGGCCGAGTCGTAGACCGTGAAGCGCAGCGTGAAGGTCTTGCCGCCTTCCACCGGAACGGTGGTGACCAGCCACCCGGTGCCGCCGTGGTCCGTGCCATTGGGGCTGTCCTTCCCGAAGCCCGTGCCCTCGAGCAGGCTTGCCCCCTGCGCGCAGGTGTACGTCTTGGTACCGGCGGTGCAGGGCGGCCCGTTGCCACAACTGCACACGTCGAGCAGCGCCGAGTTCACGCTGATCAGATTGTTCTGAGCGTCATACACCACGTTGGCGTCGGTCAGGCCGGTGGGCATCGGCGCCATCAGCGCCAGGAAGAAGTCGTTGAACTGGCTGCACACGTAGCCCGGCCATTCGTAGGTGTAGAAGCTCGAGTCGAATGAAAAGGCCACGGCGTTGGTGGGGGCACGCACCTCGATCTCGAGAGCCACGCCGTCGTGGGGCGCGCCGGTGGTGACGTTGGGGCAGGCCGGCGACTCTTTGGGGAAGCCGGGCGGGCTACCCGAATCGTAGCCCTTGTCGAATCCGCTCACGTCCTGATAGCCCAGGTCCGTCGGCTGGCGCGCGGTCCCGCTCGAGAGCCCCAGCATGCGCTTGCCGGCCTGCACCTTGCCGTTCTTGCCGAAGGCCGAGAGCGCGCCGTGGCCCAGGTGATAGTTCGCCTCTTTGCCGGCGGGGATCGGCTGACCGTCTTGCATCACCCACTTCGCGCTGACCACGCCCCAGTCTTTTGCGCCGGTGGCCTTCTTGCAGAGCTCGATGCTCTTGGCCACCGTGACCGGATCGGCCTCGTCCAGCAGCACCAGGTCGTCGCAAGGTGCCGGCGCGTCGTCGGTCTTGCCGCTGCAGTCGTCGTCCTTCGGCGTGGCGGCCGACTCGATCGCGCCCGGGTTCACCAGCGGGTCGCAGTCGTTGCAGTCGCCCTCGG
>JAKLKA010000180.1 GCA_023150915.1 Polyangiaceae bacterium | reverse complement strand
GCGCCCCCGACGGAGGGGCGCGCCGGATTGCCGTCCGTGGTCTGTGGCAGCGGCAGCGTCATGGGCTCGCCGGCTCGCGAGGCGGCGCGATGCTTCGGGGTCGGAGCGGGGGTGAGCAGCACACGCCACGCACGCGGGCGGCGACCGAGTGGTGGTCACGGGCACGCCCGGGCAGGACCGGCGCGACGGGACACGCGCCACGCCTAAACTGGTCGAAGACGCGTCCCTTTTCGCAACCGTCCGGCCCGACTTCCGGGCGGGGATGGCGGCCGGGCCAAGCGTCACGCGCCGTCTGGGCCCGGCGCGCCGCCCTCGAGCCGGCGCCGCAGCTCGGGGCCGATCGGCACCTTCTTGCCTGCGGCGTAGTCGTACAGGACCACCACGCTCTCGCCGCGGGCGACCACGGCGCCGGATTTCTGCTGGCTGGTGGCCTCGTAGCTGAGCGTCAGCGAGGTGGTGCCGATGCGGGTGGCGCGCACCGAGACGCTGATCCGGTCGGGGTAGAACACCGGCGCGACGAAATCGATGGCTTGGCGCGCCAAGATCGGGCCCGCGCCCTCTTCGCCCCGGAGCCCCGACGCGGCGAAATACTCGATGCGCGCCTGCTCGAACCAGCGGGCGTAGATCGTGTTGTTCACGTGCCCGAGGGCGTCCATGTCGCCCCACAGCACGGGGAGCTCGACGTGTACCGGCTGCATGGCCCGACCATAGCCGCGCCCGGGCGATCGAGCGAGCGCCGGGCGACGGGCTCTGGTACGACGGTGCCCCCAAGAGGCCCGATGCCCATCCTTCCTCGCCAGCAGCCCGACGAGATCGCGCGCCGCGCGCTCGGTCATCTCGAACAGGTCGTCGCCATCGATTCGGCGAGCGACGAACGGTCGCCCACCCTGCCGAGCACCGTGGGCCAGGCCAAGCTGTCCGAGCACCTGGCGGGGTTCTTCTCCGAGCTGGGCGCGTCGGTCGAGCGTGACGCGAACGCCAACCTGGTGGCGTCCTTCGCGGGCCGCGGCGCCGCTGCGGGGGCCGCTCCGCTGGCGCTGCTCATTCACCTCGACACGGCGCGCGGCACGCGGGCCGTCGAGCGGCTCGACGCCGTGCCCGGTTGGGACGGCCGCACCGTCGCTTATCCCGCCAACCCGCGGCTCGAGGTCGCGGTGGCGAACTATCCGTCGCTGACGGCCTTCGTCGGTCAGACGCTGCTGCACGGCCCGGGGGACGCACCCTTTGGTCTGGACGACAAGCTCGGGCTCTGCCACCTGATGACGCTTGCCTGGCTGTTGCGCGAAAATCCCGACGTTGCGCACCCGCCGCTGATCTTCGTCGGCCGCCCAGACGAAGAGATCGCGCGCATGGCGGCCGTGAAAGGGCTCGCCGAGCTGCTGGCGGAGCGCGGCGTCCGGAGCGGCTACACCATCGACGGCATCGAGCCCTACGAGATCAACGTTGCCAACTTCAACGGCTCGCGGGGCTCGGTCTGGTTCACGCCCCAGCCGGGCAGCGCTCCCCAGTGGCCGGCGTTCACCCTCACCCTGGGCGGCGTGAACACCCACGGCGCCACGGCGAAGGCCGAAGGGCACCGGCCGGCCACGCGCCTCGGCGCCGAGCTTCTGGCGTGCCTCGCGTCCCGCGGCCTGGTCGGTGAGTCGGTGGTGGTGGCGTCGTTCGCGTCCGATACGCTGCGCGACTGCGACGCCGAGCTCACGGTTTACGTGCGCGACGATGGCGCCCGCGCCGCGCTCAGCGCCGCCCTCGACGAGATCGTGGGCCCCCACGTTCCCCGGGGCGCCAGCTGGAAGCTCGAGCCCGCCGCCACCCGGCCCGCGCCCGACGCCGCCGTCCACGCGCTCTTGACCTTCGTGGCGCGCTTCCTCGCGTCGGCCCCCGGCTTCGTGCTCGCTGCCGAAGACTCGGCCGGGTGGGAAGGTTACTCGCAGCCCTATCGTGCGCTCGCCGACGATCGCGGGCTTCGCCTCGACGTGCGCCTGCGGGACTTCGACGAGGCCGGGATGGCACGGCGCTGCCAGCACCTGCGCCAAGTCGCCGCCGGGCTCCCGGTCGAGATCGAGGTGCAATACGTCAACATGGGACCGAAGCTCGCCCAGCGGCCCGAGCTGGCCGAGTGGGCGAAGCGCGCGGGCGAAGCGGTGGGCGTCGAGACCCGCGTGCTGCCGATCCGCGGCGGCACCGGCGTGGATCCGTTCCTGGAGCGCGGTGTGGCCCTGGCCAATCTGGGCACAGGCTACTTCGCGCCCGAGAGCGAGAAAGAGCTGACCACCCTCGAGCTGATGGCGGGGCACGCCGGCTGGTTGTTCGCGTTGGTGCAGGGGGTGGGCGGGGACGGGTGAGCCTGCGGAGCGGACCACGCGCGGCCGAGGGCCCACGCAACGTGGGTGTCTAGCCACGGCGCACCGGCGAATTGCCGCGGGATCTTGGTGGCACGACCGTTGCGCTCTGGCTTGCCATGCAACGAACGCTCGCCGGTCTGGTCGCGATCTTGGCGCTGCTCTCGGCTTGCGCGGCACCGGTGGAGCAGCCGCTCGACGCGCCCGAGGAACCCGAGGCCACCGAGCTCGAGGTGACGCCGGAAGCGCTTGCCGACACCGGCCTGGCGGAGACGCTGCTCCCCCACGGACTGCACCTGGTGCTTCAGGGGGCCGGGCACGCTTTCGTCGTACTCGCCGTGGCCTCACCTGAGGCGCCGAGCTTCGGCCCGATCGAATGGGTCTCGCAGGACGGCGCCGCCCCCCAGACGTACCGCGCCCTGCTCGAAGGCGCGGACGAGCAGCGCGCTCGGGCGCTGTCCGAGCGCTACATCCTCTTCGGCGTCGGAGGTGAGCTGTGCCGCGTCGAGGCGGACGACCTCGGCGTGCTGCGCCGGGCGGGCTTCGAGCAGAGCTACCAGTGGCACGAACAGAACGTCGGGCGTGAGCCTTCCGTCGACACCGCCTGGGAGCTCGAGGGGCAGAGCGAGCTTCTGGTGGCGCGGGTGGGCGCCTTGCCGGCCGCGTGCCAGGGCGCGCTCTGGGCCGGCACCGAACGAGCTCAGCCGAAGGCGGTCTTCGCGGCCGAGACCGGCAGTGATCCAGTGCTGGCGGCGCGCGCGCTGGCGCGCTTCCGCGAGCTCGACGAGTACGCGGCGATCCAGGGCGAATACGCGGAGGCACCGCCCGAAGGCACCGTGACCGTCCGCCCCGTCGGACCCTGGGATCAGTACGAAGGCGCGGCTCCGACCACGTCACTGTTCCGTGACCGGGCGAGCGGTCGCCGGCTGGTGCTGATCAGCGCCACGGCCGGCCAGGGCTGCGGGGACTTCGGCGGCAGCCTGTGGGCGCTGTTCGAGGCGCGCTCGGGCGAGCTGATCGTTCGCGCCGTGCAGCAGGGCGATGGAGCACCCAGCGCCGTCGTCGACGCCGACGGCGACGGCAACTTCGAGCTGTTCACCCCCGAGCGAGCCACCTTCGTTTCCGACGGGGAGCGCGGCGAGGTCGACGTCTCGGTGCCCTCGACCGGGTGTGGCTGCTGAGGGGCGCTGGGTTCGAGCTACAGGTAGAGCGGTGCGGTGACTCTGCGCGCCCGAGAGGATTCGAACCTCTGACCTACGGCTCCGGAGGCTACCGGAGCCCATTCGCAACGAGTCACAGCGGTTCGCAGGCTCGCGGAACCGTTCGAGTCCCACCGAGCATCCGAGTCCAAGCATCCCAGCCGTTCGCAGCGAGTAGCTCACCGTTTGCTGCACCGGTGCTGCAGGGCCGCCCGGCGCTGAGCGTGGTCCCCACGCTGGAGCAGAAGCTGCTCACGGTGAGGGAGGTCGCCACCCAGCTCGGCGTCTGCACCGCGACCGTCTACACGCTATGCGCCGAGGGCAAGCTCGAGCACGTGCGGGTCGGCAACGCGATCCGCGTGACCCTCCGTGCCGTCAGCGCGTTCATCGCACGGAGGGGTGGGTGATGCCGCTGACCGAACCTGCGGGGATCCTGCGTTGTTTGGTGCCGGCCAGGTGCGGGCGCGGTGCGTGTTTGGTGGCTCGCCGGTGCCCGCCTTGGTGGACCGATCCGCCCACCAACCCGGCACCAGCCCGGCACCACGGACAACACCAAGCCCGCACCAAGTGCGGTGGCAGAAAGGGCATGACGTGATGAAGCCAGAAACGATTCGGAAGATCCTGAGCGCGCTCTTGTCGTTCCAGGAGCCGTGCACCAGCGAGCAGCTGGCGCTCAAGGTGTACGGCGACTCCAAGGCCTGGAGCCGGTCCCGGAAGATCGTGGCGTCGGCTGCCGGCGTGGCCGGGCGCCTGCGCGCAATGGGGCTCCTCGGCCGCACCGGCGGTCGCTGGTACGTCACCGAGGCCGGCCGGACCTACCTGGTGCAGGCCCAGGTTCCGGCGGCTGCCCCGCCGACCCAGCGCGCTGAGCCCGCCCAGGCCGCACCGCGCCCCGCGCCAGGGTGGCTGCGCTGGCCGGCGGCGCCGGGCGGCCTGCTCTGGTTCGACGGCGCCGGCTGGTGGTGGCCGGACGGCCAGGGCCGGTGGTGGCCATGGGTCTCGCAAGCGCGGTGAAGCACGCGCTCGGAACAGACGTGGGGGGATCAAGGAGAAGAAGAAATGAAGCAGTTGGAGATGTTGGTGGACGAGTCTCTCGGTGTCGGTGGGCCGGGCAGCGCGCTGGCGGGGGCGGCCGGGGAGGAAGAAGAAGAGCTGGAGGAGGAGCTGGACGAAGACGAGGAAGAAGAAGACGACCGCGAAGGCGAAGAGCTCGACGAGGACGAGGACGCTGACGCGGACGAAGACGAGGAGGCTGACGAAGACGAAGAGGAAGCTGACGAAGACGAAGACGAAGAGGAAGCTGACGAAGACGAAGAAGAAGCTGACGAAGACGAAGAGGAAGCTGACGAAGACGAAGACGAAGAGGAAGCTGACGAAGACGAAGAAGAAGAGGGGTGATGCGGCAGGGTTCCGGCGTGACGGTGGCGGGGTGCGCCGTCACGCCGGGCGAGGTCAGGGCTTCCGGGCGCAGTCCCCGGTTTTTGGAGTTATCCACGGGTGTGACTGGCCCATCGCCCTTCGCATCGACCACCTCCGTCGCTCCCACCGTGCCACGCCGTGCTTTCACTTTGCGAGTTGAGCCCGAGCCCTCGTTCGACGACACTCTGACGCCGTGAAGCTCGCCATCGAGAAGTTGAGTGCAATCGAAGGCCCGCTCGACGCGAAGTGGAGCTACTTTGTGGACTCAGACGGTGACGTCGCTCGCGCTCGAACCCGCGACCTCGAGCGCGGCCTGATTCCGACGGCCGAGAAGGTGGCGCGACTCGCCATCAAGCGAGAGCGGGGCTTTGCGTACTTCGTGGAGAAGAGCGGCGATATTGTCCGGGGGCCCGTTCCTCGTGGATGGACGTTCTTGTTTGGTCACAACCTCGACGAGGTCCACGACTGCACGAGCTACTTCGAGGCGGCGGAGAATCGCTACTGGGTGATCAAGGGAAAGCGCGCGCGAAACGATCTTCGCAGCATGCTTGGCCCGCGGCGCCTCCAGCAGTGGGTCACGGCGCGGCCGCCGAAGGGTTGGCTGCCGGGTGACCGAGTGCTGTTCTGGGAGGCTGCACCGCACTCGCGCATCGTTGGTGCAGGCGAAATCGTACTGGTGACCGATGAGCCGGAGGACGACGGGGAGTACCGCTTCAACGTTTCGTATTTCACGCCCTGCGTCGAGGGCGGTCCGGGCGTCGATGAGCTCCGGGCTGACCCACTGTTTCGGGACGCATCGTTCCTGAAGTCTGGCCCCGGTGGCACCTTGTTCCCGCTGACGGTGGCGCAGGGGCAAGCGTTGGCTCGGCGCGTACGCGCGCTGTATGAGCCGCTCGCGGAAGACTGGCCGGATGCCTTTGGCATCGATGAAGTCCGCTGGAAGCCGGTCCCGCTTCTCGAACAGTGCATGTTCCACCTGCTCCACACCGATCGGCTCGAAGCGCTGGCACGGCAGGGCGGTGGCACGGAGACGATCAAAGGGAGCTGGGCCGCCGCGTTGCGGTACCTCGACGACGCACGGCGCCAGAAGAAGCGCCTGCTCGTCTTGTTCGACCACGCGGACTACTTCGTGAACCCCGAATACGCTGGCCTACTGCAGAAGATCAAAGTCGGCCGAGGTGACGACGGCAAAGCGACGACTCAACTCACGTTCGATCACTTTCTGAAGCTGCCGCGGAAGTACCTCTACTCGAAGGTCCGAAAAGCGAGCGACGGCCAGTACGTCAACCCCAGCTACCAACACGGCGCGCTCCCTTGCTTGACTCCGCAGGTATTCCTGCGCCGTGGCCTGCCCGAACCAGCGCCGCCCGTCCCGCGGCCCAGGGCCGTTGCGCAGCCCAGCTCACGCGACGAGACGAGCCACGGGAATGGCGCGGGCTTCGGTGACGCCGACACAAACCATCAGGTGGAGCTCGCGGCGGTCCGCCTCGTGACCGAGCACTATCGAAACGAAGGCTGGTCGGTGAAGAGCGTGGAACGCGACCGCGTGGGATTCGATCTGGAATGCACGCGCCGGGGGTCCGAAGAGCACGCCGAGGTGAAGGGCGTGGCGGGCTCGGAGCTGATTTTCATCCTCACCGCGGGCGAGGTTGAGCGAGCGAAGCACGATCCCGTGTACGTGGTTCACGTCGTGACCGAGGCGCTCTCGACCAATCCGAGGCATCACATCTGGCGAGGCCCCGAGTTCTTGCGGTCGTTTGCGGTCGAGCCCACGCAGTTCCGCGCGCGTTTCGTCGCCCGCCCTTGACCACCGTCATCTCCCCGACATCCGAACATCCGCTCAGCGCGACGTAGTCTGTCGCACCAAACGCGCCTCCGGGCTTCTCGCGCCGGCCTCGCCCGGTATCCTGCGGACCCTCGAGGGGCCATGCAGCAAATTCCCACTCCCGGCCAGCTCGTCACCGTCCGCAACCGCCGCTTCGTCGTGACCGGCGTCGAGGCGAGCACCTCGCAGCTCGACCTGTACGCCGAGCTCGCGGCGCAGAGCGCACAGCACTTGGTCTCCCTCCAGTCCGTCGAGGACGACGGGGCGGGGGAAGAGCTCGAGGTCATCTGGGAGATCGAGCCGGGGACGCAGGTCTACGAGAAGGCGACCTTGCCGGATCCGACGAAGGGGTTCGACGAGCCGGCGCGGTTGGGGGCGTTCCTGGACGCGGTGCGGTGGGGGGCGGTCGCGTCCGCGGATGTACAGCACCTGAGCGCGCCGTTCCGGAGCGGGATCACCATCGAGGACTATCAGCTCGATCCAGTGGTGCGTGCGCTGAGCATGCCGCGCGTGAGCTTGCTCATCGCGGACGATGTCGGGCTCGGGAAGACCATCGAGGCGGGGCTGGTGGTGCAGGAGCTCATCCTGAGGAATCGAGCGCGGACGGTGCTCGTGGTGTGTCCGGCTGGGCTCCAGATCCAGTGGCGCGACCAGATGCGGGAGAAGTTCGGGCTCGAGTTCCGCATCGTGGACAGCGAGCTGATGAAAGAACTGCGGCGACGACGCGGGCTGCACGTGAACCCGTGGACGCACTTCCCGCGGCTCATCACCAGCATGGACTTCATCAAGCGGGACCGGCCGCTCCGGCTGATGAAGGAGGCGCTGCCGGCCGAGGGGGCGCCTGCCTTTCCGCGGCGCTTCGACCTGCTCATCGTGGACGAGGCGCACAATGTGGCGCCCGCGGGTCGGGGGAACATCGCCCTCGACACGCTGCGAACGCAGGCCATCCGCACCGTCGCGAAGCACTTCGAGCACAAGCTCTTCCTGACCGCCACGCCGCACAACGGTTTCACCGAGAGCTTCTCGGCCCTGCTGGAGTTGCTCGACGACCAGCGCTTCATGCGCACCATGGCGCCCGATGAGACCCAGAAGGCCGCGGTGATGGTGCGGCGCCTGAAGAAGGAGTTGCCGCCGGATGATCTGGGGCGGCCACGCTTCCGCGAACGCACGCTCGAGGCGCTGGAGGTGCCGTACACCGCGGAAGAGAAGCGCATCCACAGGGTCCTTCAGCAGTACGCTGCCGCACGGCTCGACGGGGCTGAAGGCGGCGTGGAGGCGCTCGCGACCGAGTTTGTGGTGAAGCTCCTGAAGAAGCGGCTGTTCTCTTCGCCCGAGGCGTTTCGCATCACGCTGGAGAAGCACGCCAAGTCCATTCAGGAGGGGCGTGCGAAGAGGCGGCGCAAGAGCGTGAAGAGCCCGGGTCTCTTGCGCCGCGAGATTGGAGCGGCGGAAGAGGAGAGCTCCGACGACGCGGCCTACGAAGAGCGGGCGGGCGAGGTCGTCGCGGAGACGACGGCGGTGTTTCGGCCGCTCTCGGCTGAGGAGGAGAAGCTGGTCGCGGAGTTGCAGGGCTGGGCCGCGCGCGCGGCGGGACGCCCGGATACCAAGGCGAAACGGCTCGTCGCCTGGCTGAACGACACGCTGCGGCCCGGCGGCAAGTGGAACGACAACCGGGTGATCGTCTTCACCGAGTATCGAGCGACGCAGAATTGGCTGGAGGAGCTGCTGGCGGCGGAGGGCCTGAGCAAGGGCGACCGCCTGATGACGCTGTACGGCGGCATGCCGACCGAAGATCGCGAGCGCGTGAAGGCTGCGTTCCAGGCCGACCCCGAGGTGTCGAGCGTGCGCATCTTGCTCGCGACCGACGCGGCCAGCGAGGGCATCGACCTCCAGAAACAGTGCTCGCGCCTGATCCACTACGAGATCCCTTGGAATCCGAACCGGCTCGAGCAGCGAAACGGGCGCGTCGACCGGCACGGGCAGAAGCACGACGTGCAGGTCTTCCACTTCGTCGGCGAGAACTACGAAGACTCGGCCGATCCGAGGCGGGAGCCTGGCGAGCTGGAAGGGGATCTGGAGTTCTTGATGCGTGCGGCGCGCAAGATCGAGCAGATCCGCGACGACCTGGGCAGCGCGGGCGACGTGATCGCGGAGCAGGTCGAGCAGGCCATGCTGGGCAGACGGAAGCGCCTCGATGCGGAGCAGGCCACTCGGCGTGCGGAGAAGGTGCGGGCGGCGCTGCGCACGCCCCTCGACATCCGCCAGCGCATCCAGACCCTGCTCGCCAAGCTCAAGGAGAGCAAGGCCGAGCTGCGCGTCTCGCCGGAGCACCTGAAGGCCGTCGTGGACGTCGGGCTCGAGCTGGCAGGGCATCCCCCGCTGCGCGCGGTCGATGTCGCGGCGAGAGACGGCGTGCCGGCGCTCACGGCGTACGAGCTCCCCGCGCTGGCCGGCACCTGGGCTGCCTGCGCCGACGGGCTCGCTCACCCGTACACCGGCGACATCCGGCCGGTGGTGTTCGATCACGATCTGGGCGCGGAGCGCGACGACGTGGTGGTCGCGCACATGGGCCATCGGCTCGTCCAGATGTGCGTGCGATTGCTCCGTGCGGAGGTGTGGGCGCCGGAGGGTTCGCGGAACCTTCATCGAGTGTCGGCGGCGGTCGTGTCGGACGATGCGCTCGATCATCCTGCGGTGGTCGCCCACGCGCGGCTCGTCGTGCTCGGGAAGGACGGCGCGCGGCTCCACGAGGAGATCCTGACCGCCGGCGGCAGCATCAAGTCGGGGCGGTTCGCTCGCCTGAACGTAGGCGAGACGCGTCAGGTGCTGGAAGCCATCGAGAAGAGCACGCGGCCGGCGCCCGCCGCGGCGCGCGCGCAGCTCGCGAGGCTCTGGGACGAGCATGCTCCCGCCGTGCTCGGCGCCCTCGAGGCGCGGCAGAAACAGCGGGCGGAGGGGCTCGAGAAGCTGCTCGCCGAGCGGGCGGAGCGCGAGGTGCGCGACATCACGCACGTGCTGGCGGAGCTCCGAAAGGCGATCCTGGCGAAGCTCGAGGAGGCCGAGCCGGCGCAGCTCGAGCTCTTCAGCTCCGAGGAGCGCGATCAGGTGCAGCGCAACGCCGACGCCCTGCGCGCCCGCGCGGACGCGGTGCCCGCCGAGATCGAGCGAGAATCGAAGGCGATCCGCGATCGCTACTCCGAGCCGACGCCGCGCCTCTTCCCCGTGGCCGTCACCTACGCGATTCCCGCGAGCCTCGCCCGGGGTGGTGCGTCGTGAGCGTCACCCGTCATCACGCAGAGTGGCTCAGCCTCGTCGAGGTGAGCGGGCCGTTTCTTTCGATGCCGGTCCTGCTGGAGGTCTTCCCGGAGGGGCTCGACCAGGCGGAGGACGCGAGCGATCGTCGCGAACGGTTGCATACGGCCTTCGAGGAATGGCTCGACGATCAGGGCGGCGCGCGGCCTGACCCGGCGATTCATCAGGCGTGGGTGCGCTTCGTACTGCGCGAGGTGCTCGACCTGGACGAGACGCTGATCGCGACGGGGCAGGCGCTGCCGGCGAATCTGGCGGTGGCGATGCCTGAGCACGGCGAGGTGCTGCGGCCGGCGGCTGCCGTGCTCGAGCCCGAGGGTCGCCCGATCGCGGGCAAGGCCCGCCTGCTGCTCGACATCTTGCCCCGCGAGCAGGGGATCGAGCGCGCGCTCGAGCAGAAGCCGTGGAAGGCGTCGCCGGCCACGCGAATGATGACCCTGCTGCACGGCACCGGCGTTCGGCTTGGGTTAGTCACCAACGGCGAGCAGTGGATGCTCGTCCACGCGAAGCCGGGTGAGACGACCAGCAACGTCTCGTTCTACTCGAACCTGTTCTTCGAAGAACCGCTGACGCTCCGGGCGTTCATGAGCCTGTGCGGAGCGCACCGACTGTTCGGGGTGCCCGATCCGGAGACGCTCGAGGCGCTGTTCGATCGCTCCAGTGAGGCACAGCAGGAGCTGACCGACCAGCTCGGCTATCAGGTGCGGCGTGCGGTAGAGGTGCTGGTGCAGAGCATCGACCGCATCGACCGCGACCGGCAGCGAGAGCTTTTGCGCCAGGTGGACGAGAAGCAGCTCTATGAAGCGGCCTGCACCGTGATGATGCGGCTGGTGTTCCTGCTCGCGGCCGAGGAGCGCAAGCTCCTCTTGCTGGGCGACCCGATGTACGACCAGCACTACGCCGTATCGACGCTGCGGGACGCGCTGCAGGAAGCGGCGGACAAGCACGGCAAGGAAGTGTTGCGTCATCGCTACGACGCCTTCGCGCGGCTGCTCTCGACCTTCCGCGCGGTGCACGCGGGCGTGCGCCATGACCGGATGCGGTTGCCGGCCTACGGCGGCTCGCTGTTCGATCCGGATCGATACCCGTTCCTGGAAGGGCGCGCGCCGGGCACGATGTGGAGAGAAGCCGCTGCGAGCCCGCTGCCCATCGACAACCTGACGGTGCTCGATCTCCTCACCGCCATCCAGGTGCTGGAAGTGCACGTCGCCGGGCGCCCGGCGGAGGCGCGGCGGCTGTCGTTCCGCGCGCTCGACGTGGAGCAGATCGGCCACGTGTACGAGGGCCTGCTCGACCACACGGCCAAGCGGGCGCACACGCCGGTCGTGAGCCTGGCGGGGGCGAAGAACGTCGAGCCCGAAGTCTCCCTCGACGAGCTGGAGAGCGCTCGGAAGAAGGGGCAAGACGCAGTGGTCGAGCTCCTGCGCGACCTCACGAAGCGGAGCCCGAGCGCCATCGAGCGCGCGCTCGGTTACGAGGTCAAGGACGACGCTGCCCGGCGGCTGCTCATCGCCTGTGACAACGCGCGACCGCTGTACGAGCGCGTGAAGCCTTGGGCCGGCCTCGTGCGCAAGGACGCGCACGAGCAGCCGGTCGTGTATTCGAAGGGCGCGGTGTACGTCACCGAGGGGCTCGAGCGGCGAGCGACGGGCACGCACTACACGCCGCCGAGCCTGACGGAACCCATCGTGCGCCACGCACTGGAGCCGCTGGTGTACGAGGGCCCGGCCGAGGGTCGCGAGCGCGAGCAGTGGAAGCTGCGCCCGGCGCGCGAGCTCCTCGCGCTCCGCGTGTGCGATCCGGCGATGGGCTCGGGCGCGTTCCTGGTTCAGGCCTGCCGCTATCTGGCGGCGCGGCTGGTCGAAGCCTGGGAGCAGGCGGAGCGCGACGCCGGCGGGCGCCTCGTGATCACGCCGGAGGGCGAGCTGTCACAGGGGCGAGCAAGCGAGCGGCCCATGCCCCGCGATCCAGAAGAGCGCCTGGCCATCGCGCGGCGCGTGGTGGCGGATCGCTGCTTGTTCGGCGTGGACAAGAACCCGATGGCGACGGAGATGGGCAAGCTGTCGCTCTGGCTCGTGACACTCCAGAAGGACCGGCCGTTCACCTTCGTGGACCACGCGCTTCGGAGCGGGGACTCACTGTGGGATTCCCCCGATTTCTTGGACACATTTGTTACGCAGCGGTCTCGGTGAGAAGCGCTTCCAGCTCCCTCTCGGCGGGGGTCTTGTAGCCGAGGGAGGAGTGCAGGCGCGTGCGGTTGTAGAAGCCCTCGATGTACGG
>JAKLKA010000179.1 GCA_023150915.1 Polyangiaceae bacterium | reverse complement strand
CCGCGTTACCTTTCCTCGCATCCGTCCACCTCCGCGTGGTCCACCGTCCAACCGGGGCCACGCGGAGAACGGACGGAACGCAGCGGTTATTTCCGTGTTCCGGCGTTCACCGATCGTAACTTCTGGGACGCGGCACTAGGCCCAGGTCCCGATGCACTTCCCCGACCTCTTCCTGCCCGTCGTCGCGGCCGTCGTGGGGACCTGGCTCGCGCTCTGGCTGCACCTGCGGTTCTGGGAGCGGCGCTTGGGCGTGAACGTGCGCTACGAGCTCGAAGAGCGTCTCTCGACACCCGATGGCTCTCGGATCGAGCTTCGCCGCCTGCCCGCTCCCGCCAAGCCCGACGGGCTGCCGCCCGTGCTGATCGTGCACGGGCTCGGCGCCAACCACCGTAACAACGATCTCTCCGACGATCTGTCGCTGGCGCGCCACTTGAGCGCCTCGGGCCGGGACGTGTGGCTGCTCACGCTGCGCAGCGGCGTTCCGATGCGCTCGTTCCTGGACGCCTGGCGGGTGCGCTTCCGAGCCATGGTGCACCACGACGTGCCCATGGCCGTGAACGAGGTGCTGGCGCGCACCGGGGCGTCTCAGCTGGACTACGTCGGCTTCTCCATGGGCGGCATGCTGCTGTACGCGTCTCTCGCGCACACCGTGGGGGTCGAGCACGTGCGCCGGGTGGGCATCGTGGGCTCTCCGGCCATCGTGCGGCCGCCGATCGGCCTGCCGGTGCCGGCGCTGCTGGCGAAGATCCCGGCGTGGTTGTTTCCGACTCTGCGCCTGCGGCTGGCGGCACGGCTCGGGGCCTTCGCTGCCGAGTGGTTTCGCACGCCGGCCCATCACTGGGTCTACAACCCGCACAACGTCGCGGCCGGTGTGGGGCGCACCGCCCTGGTCAACGTGATCGAAGACATCCCCGGTCCGCTCAACCGTGACTTCACGGCGTGGGCGGCGGGGCCCGGGGGTGCGCTCACGCTCGACGGAGCGCGCGTGCTCGATCGTCTGCACGACGTGACCGTGCCCGCGATCTTCTTCGCCGGCGTGGCCGATCGCCTGGCCCCCCCCGCGTCGGTCCGGGCTGCCTACGACGCCTGGGGGCTCGGCGCGAACCCGGACAAGTCGCTGGTGCTCTTGGGGAGCGAGCACGGGTCACGCGCCGACTATGGTCACGGCGATCTGGCGGTGGGCAGGCACGCCGCCGAAGACGTGTTCGAGCCGTTGCGGGTGTTCTTGGCGGCCGGGTGATTCTAGCGCTCTGCATTCTTCGCGTGCTACTCGAGAGGCGACCGGCGGACTCGTCGCGTCAGTGTGAGTCGGATGGACGGCACGCGCCGGCCTCGCCGGTTCTTTTCGAGGGTCTTCGTCTCTCTTGCCGATCGTGATCTGCCAGTGCCGAAACGGTGGAAGCTCGGTCAGAGCCCCCACCCGCCGCTCGAGATGATGTTGCTGCCATTGACGTAGCGGGCTTCGTCCGACACGAGGAAGGTCGCAGCGGCCACCGCGTCGTCGAGCTGCCCGACGTAGCCCGCGGGGATGGTCTTCACCATCTTCTCGAGCTCTTCGGCCGGCGCCGAGCCCGACGCGATGAACCCCGGCGCGATGGTGTTGACCGTGACGCCGTGCGGGGCCAGGGCGCGTGCGAGGGTGCGGGCCAGCACCAGCACGCCGACCTTGGCGACATAGTGCGCGGTGACGCCGGGCTGAGCGCCGGCGCGATCGGCGTTGGCCATCGAGAACGCGATGATGCGGCCCCACTTCCGCTCGATCATCGCCGGCGCCGCCCTGCGCGCGCAGTAGAAGAACGAGTCCAGGTTCTCGCCCAGCATGCTGCGCCAGCCCTCGGGCGTTTCCTTCAGCACGTCCACCCGGTGGTAGGGCCCGGCGGCGTGGATCAACACGTCGGGCGCGCCCAGCTCGCGCTCGACGGTCGAGAACAGCGCCTCGACCTGCTCGGGATCACCGACGTTGGCCCGCACGCTCAGGCCGCGCGCGCCCTTCGCGCCGATCGCCGCTTCGGTCTCGCGCGCTGCCGCTTCGCTGGTGCGATAGCAGAATGCAACGTTCACTCCGCGCGCTGCCAGGTCGAGCCCGATCGCTCGCCCGATGCCGCGCGCCCCGCCCGTGATCAGCGCCGTCTTCATCGGTCCGAGGCTAGTGCGAAATCAGCCCGGCGGAAGCGAGATTGACGGTGCTGGCGACTGCGCCGATACTGGCCGATGATGCGTATCGGCCCGCTGATCGCCCTCGGGGCGGCCGCCCTGGGCGTGTGTTGGTCCTGCAGCGGCGAGCCGTTCGAGGCCGTGGCGACCGGCGGCTCGGCGGGCCAAGACGGCGGTGGCAGCGGCGGGGCCGGCAGCGGCGGGGCGCCTAGCGGCGGGTCGGCGGGGAGCGGCGGCGCCCCGTGCTCTGCCCCCCAAGAGCTGTGCGACGGCGTGTGCGTCGATCTGCAGAACAACCCGTCGCACTGCGGCGCTTGCGGGCAGGTGTGCCCCTCGGGGCAGTGTACGGGCGGAAGTTGCGTGGCGGTCGCCTGCACGCCCAACGCCAGCGAGCCCTGCTACACCGGGCCCGCCGGGACCGAAGGGCAGGGGCTCTGCAAGGGCGGGACACGCTATTGCGATGCCCAGGGCAGCGCATGGAGCAGCTGTCAGGCGCAGACGCTGCCGGCCACCGAGGACGACTGCACCACCTTCGACGACGAGAACTGCGACGGCAAGGTGAACGAAGGCTGCATCCCCACCAGCTGCGCGCAGATCAAGGCTGCCGACGGGGCGGCCAAGACGGGTACGCATCAGATCGATCCCGACGGGACCGGCGGCGCGCCGCCGTTCGGCGTCCACTGCGAGATGGACCTGGTGAGCGGCGGCTGGACCCGGTTCAACTGGGCCAAGGCCGCCTACGCCGGCGGGTCCGACCCGCTCGGGCAGCTGCTCAGCGCGTGCAAGCCCGCCGATGCGAACTGCCGAGGGCGCATTCCCCAGGCAGCGAACCCCAAGCAGCTGATGGTGCGCGACCTGACCGACAACGCCCACGCGGTGTGGGAGTTCGACGGCAGCCCGATCGCCACCGCCGCCCTCAAGGCGCTGCGAGACAAAGCGCCGGCCTGCCTGAAGGACAAAGCCGCGTGGCAGCCCAGCATCGATGTGTCGACCGAGGACTTCTGCGGCAAGGGCGCCGAGGGGGGCTGCGACTCGTTCTATTACAACTCGGGCAGCTGCAACGGCATCGGTGGGTGGGGCTTGATGCTCGACGGCGACAACTTTCATTGCAAGGCTGCCTTCAAGCTCGGCGCCACCGCCGGGGGAAACTGCGGCAACGCCGACCGCGGCTTCTTGAACGACTGCGCCTGCAACAACGAGACGGGCGAGCTCTACTACCGGTAGGCGCCGCGGTCGTGGCACCATCGCGTGGGTGACCATCTTCCGGGCGCTGCGCTCGCTCTCGCTCGCCGGCCTCTCGGGCTGGGTGCTTGCGAGCGCGTGCACGCACACCGACGTGGTGGCGCGGGGCACCGCGGTCGATGCCGACGCCGGCGGCAGCGGCGGCAGCGGCGGCAGCGGCGGGTTCGTGATCGACGGCGGCGACGCGGGCCCGGGGTGCGTCCCTTGCTCGGACGACTTCACTCGGGTGCTGAACTGCGACGGCAGCGTGAAAGAGGTCTGCCCCGCATCGCAGCTGTGCGGCGCGGGCACCTGCATGGCGCCGTGCGACGCCGCCGCAGCCAATCGCTCGACGGTGGGCTGCGACTACTATGCGGTGACGCTGAACGCCATCGGCGCCGGCTTCGGCGGCTGCTTCGTGGCGTTCATCGCCAACACCTTCAGCGAGCCGGTGCGCGTCCAGGCCACCTGGGGCGGCACGGCCATCAGCATGGCGGCCCACGCCAAGATCCCGAAGGGCACGGGGCTGGCCATCAACTATCAACCCTACGACCCGGCGGTCGGCATTCCCGCCGGCGAGGTGGCGATCCTATTTCTGGCCAACGATCCGGTGCCGCACGGCAATTGGCTGGCCCCGGCGCCCTGTCCGGTTCCCGCCGCGGTGGGCCTGGACGCCCACGTGCACTTCGGCCTGAACCTGAGCAACGGTCGGGGCAAGGCGTTCCACATCACCACCGATCGACCCGTGGTCGCCTACCAGATGCTGCCGTATCGCGCGGCGTTCGCCGCCACCACCGGCGCCACGTTGCTTCTGCCGACCAGCGCCTGGCACACCAACTACGTCGCGGTCGAGGCCTGGGGCGCGGCCTACGATCAAGGTTTGCCCATCCCGCCGTCGTTTGCCCTGGTGGCCCAGAGCGACGCGACCACCGTGAAGTTCGTGCCCAAACACACCATCAAAGACGGCATCGATCTGAAGGGCGTGCCCGCCGGGTCGCTCGCCAGCTACACGCTGAACGCCGGCGAGACCATCGAGATCTTGCAAGAAGAGGACTTCACCGGCAGCCCCATCGAATCTGACAAACCCATCGGGCTGTTCGCCGGTCACCTGGGGCTCAGGATCCCCAGTGACGTGAACTGGAGCGATCACGCCGAGCAGCAGATCCCGCCGGTGCGCGCCCTCGGAAGCGAGTACGCCGTGGTCAGCTACCGCGATCGCGTGGCGGGCGTGCCCGAGAAGCGCCGTCACCGCATCGTGGGTGCCGTGGGCGGCACGGTGCTCGAGTTCGACCCGCCGCTGCCAGGTGCACCCGGCACCCTCGGTCTGGGTGACGTGGCGGTGGTCGAGTCGGACCAGCCCTTCGTGGTCAAGAGCCAGGACGCCGACCACCCGTTCATGGTCTTCACCTACATGTCCGGCTCCGACCAGCTGGCGTCGCAGGGGGCGCCCGCCGGCTACGGCGACCCCGAGTTCTTGCGGATCGTTCCCGGCCTTCAGTACCTGCGCCGCTACGTGTTCTTCACCGATCCGACCTACCCCGAGACGAACCTGGTGGTGGTGCGGCGCAAGGGCAAGGCCGGCTTCGCCGACGTCGAGCTCGATTGCGCCGGCAAGCTCACCGGCTTTTCGCCGGTGGGCAACGGGCAGACCTACGAGTTTACCCGCATCGATCTGAGCCGGCACGACTTCGAGCCCCAAGGCAAGTGCGACAACGGTCGCCACGAGATGAAGAGCGAAGAGAGCTTCGGCTTGTGGGTCTGGGGTTGGGGCTCGCCCGAGACGCGCCCCGGCAAGTTCCCGCCCTGCGCCGTGACCGAGCCCGACAACTCGTGCGACGTGAGCTACGCCTATCCGGCGGGTGAGAACGTGCGGCCGATCAACACGGTCTACGTGCCGCCCATCCCCAAGTGAGCGCGGGTCAGTCGGTGCCCGAGTCCTTCGAGCCGCAGCTCACACCGTCGCTGCCGGCATCGGGCGGGTCGAACGCGTGGGTCAGCTGCACGGCGCCGGACACGCTGTACGCGTCCGCGGCGAACGCCAGCTGGTTGCCCGCTGGCACCTTCAACCCGCTGCCCGTGACCTCGACGGCGGCCAGCGCGCCGGCCAGGTCCTTGTCGCCGAGCCCATAGTCGTCGAGCGACGCGGTCAACCAGTACGGCCCCGTGCCGACCACGATGCCGCTGACCGAGACCTTGCCGCTGCCCGAAAGATCGCCGCAGGGCAGCTTGCCGCCGCCGAACATGGCCGAGGTGGAGGTGAGCTGAGGCTTGTCGGTGAGCAAGACCGTCACCGGCCCCTGCCCGTTGCCCTTGGGGGCCAGACCGGTGGCGCGCGAGACGTCGACGGTGAGCTGGCGCAGCGCCCAGAGCTTGCGCGTGACGCCCGTGCCTTGACCCACGCTGAGCGGCAAGGCCACGAGCGGCGCCTGGTCGACGATTCCCCCCGAGAGATCGATGCCCGCGACCCACACGCCGGGGAACGGGAAGTCCATCGGCGTGCCGAGCAGGCTGGTGTCGTCGATGAACAGGGCCCGCGCGTAGAGCTTCGCCGGCATCGGCAGGTCGTCGAAGCGGATCGGCTTGGAGGTCAGGTTGGCCAGGGTGTCTTCGGGCTGGCCGCCATCTGGGCTGGTGGCGGGCAAGACCACTCCGGCGACGGCCTTGGTTTCGCCGCCGTCCGCCAGCTCGATCTGAGCGGTGTCGAAGATCTGCACGACCAGCACGCCCTTGCCGTCCAGCTTGGGGTTGCTGGGAAGGAACTTCATCGCCTCGGGCGCGAGCTGGATGCAGGCGGCGGCCTTGGTGGCAGTGGTAGGCGGATCGCACGGCACCGTCACCGCACCACCGGTTCCGCCCGCTCCCCCGGCGTCGCCGCCGGCACCGCCCGCGCCGCCGGCACCCGCCACGCTGCCCCCGATTCCGCCGCCTCCGGCTGCGCCGCCCGAACCCGCCGCGCCGCCGCTGGCACCGCCGCCGTCTTTCCCGCCGCTGCCCGCCTTGCCGCCGTCGTCCGAGTCTTCGCCACAGTGGAGCAGCGCGGCCGAAACGCAGCAAATCGCGAGGGTCCCCGAGAGTCGTCGCATCATCGGGCCACGGTATCACGCCGCGCCCCGACCGGGTCTAGACTGGGCCCATCATGACCGACCCCCCCAAGCGAAACGTGCTCGATGTGTCGAAGATCGCGCAGCCCGCGCTGGCCAAGATGGCCGAGAGCCACGCCGACGTGGTGCGCGAGGTCGAGCGCGCGATCGGCGATGCGCCGGTGGTGGTGGTGGGAATGGCGCAGAACCCTCACGTCAAGAAGGTGAAGCAGGCGCTCGATCGAGCCGGGGTCGAGTACCGCTACCTCGAATACGGCAGCTATCTGTCGGAGTGGCGACGGCGTCTGGCGATCAAGCTGTGGAGCGGCTGGCCCACCTTCCCACAGGTGTTCGTGAACGGCACCCTGATCGGCGGTGAGGATCTGACGGTCGCCGCGCTGAAAGACGGAAGCCTGAAGCGCATGCTGGGAGGGTGATGTCGGCCACGCGCGTTTCGCTGGCCTTGGCGGCGGCGCTCTGGGTGAAGAGCGAGCCCGCCGATGCGTGCTCGTGCGTCGAGCCCGAGCCCGAGATGATCTCTCCCAGCAACGTGGGCCTGGCGCCGATCAACGCGCGGGTGCGGGTCGCGCTGCCGGGGCCGGGCACCGGCGCGGGCCAGCACCAGATCGTGCTGCGCGTTCGGGGGGGGAAGGCGGTCCCGGTCCAGCGTCGCGAGAGCGTGGTCTCGAGCCGCGTGTACGTCGAGCTTCTGCCCGAGGCGCCGCTCGCGCCCGACACGCGCTACGAGGTCGCGGTCGTGGTCAAAGACCGGCGTCCGGGCACGCTGGTGTTCGGCACCTTCGAGACCGGCACCGAAACGGACACCGCCCCGCCGACCGGCGGCAAGCTGGGCAAACCCGCGGTGTACAAGACCTCGCCGTGGTCCGGGACCTCGTGCTCGATCGGCTCGCCCTGGGTGTCGATCCCGGTCACGGCCAAGGGCAGCGATCCGGGGCACGCCGGGGCGCGGTCGCTGTACGCCGTGTGGGTGGCGGATGCCGGAGGGCGCGTCGACACCCGCGCGCCAGCGACCACGTTCCTGGCGCCAGTCGAAGGCGCGCTCACGCTCGGCAAGACGTCGTACTGCGACCCCGACGACTTTCCGCTGCCGCCTCGCGGCCGGCTGACAATCGGCGTTGCTCTGATCGACGAGGCCGGAAATCACGGCGCGGTGCAGCGCATGGTGATCGACGTCTCCGCGGCGCGCGCTCACCCGCCGAGGCGGCGATGAGGGCAGCGCTCTGGGCGCTGGGGCTTGCCGCGTGCGCGGCCCCATCGGCTCGCGTACCCACTCGGGTCTCGCCCAAGGTCGACGCGGGCCCCGAGCCGCGCGCGACGCCCACTGCTTCGGCGAAGGCCGCGCCGCCGTCCCTCGAGATCGTGCTCGGCGGCTTCGCCGCCTGCCTGCTCCGGCGCGGCGCGCTGCATTGCTGGAAGCGCGATGCGGCGGTGACGCCGCCGCTCGCCAAGGCCGTCGCGCCCATGCCCGGTCTGGACGGTGTGACCCGCGTGGGGTTCGGCTACGGCCACGTCTGCGCCCTCGCCAAGGGCGGGCGGGTCTTCTGCTGGGGTGAGAACGAGTACGGTCAGCTCGGGGTGGGCAGCGCTGAAGCGCGGCGCGGCGCGCCCGAGCGCGTGCCCGGCATCGAAGGCGCCACCGATCTGGCGGTGGGGCTGTTCCACACCTGCGCGCTCACCGGCGACCGGCGCGTGACCTGCTGGGGCTGGAACCGCAACGGGCAGACCGGCAGCGACACCGAGTACGCGCCGGCGGCTCGCGAGCTGGTGCTGCCCGAGATCGTGCCGGGCCTGACCGGCGCGCTCGCGATCCACGCCGGGCGCAACCACACCTGTGCCCGCACCCCGCGCGGGTGGGAGTGCTTCGGCTCTGCTCAGTTCGAGAGCCAACGCGCGCGCATCGGCGGCCAGAGCCCCGAGCCTGCGCCGGTCGAAGACCTGGCAGAGTTCGCCTCGCTGGCGATGCACGACGAGACCGCGTGCGGCGTCACGTCGAGCGGCGTTGCCTGCTATGGCAGCGGTGCGTTCAGCCTGCTGGTCGACCGGCCCATGCGGACCGAGCGGCCCATCCCCGTGGCTGTTGCCGGCGCCACCTCGGTGGCCGTGGGCTCGTATCACGCGTGCGCCATCACCCAGCGCGGGCGCGTGGTCTGCTGGGGTCTGGACACCGACGGCCGCCTGGGGCGGGGCCGCGTGATCGAGGGCTACGAGCCGAACCCCCCTGAAGAGGTCGCGGGGCTCAGCGGCGTGCGGTCCCTGGCACTCGACGCCACGGGCACCTGCGCCCTGACCGTCAAGGACGAGCTCTACTGCTGGGGCGCGCTGCCGCACCTGCCGGCCGACCCGCAGGCGCCGAAGGCGAGCCCGGTGCGGATCGCGGTGGAGTGATCCACGCGGCCCAGCCTCACTCGCAGTGCTGCTCCAGGTGCGAGTCGTCGCAGCCGTCGCCCGACGTCGCGGAGAACTTGGCACCCGAATTGGGGCCCGAGTTGCACACGCAGGCCCAGGCGCCGTCCGCCTGCTCGCACGACAAGCTGGTCGAGCCGCAGGCGTAGGTGCAGGCGGTGGACGAGCCGCCGCCCTTGCAGGTGGCGCTCGAGTCGCACTTCGAGAGCTTCATCGCCGCGTCGTAACAGGCCTTGTCGAGCTGCATGTCGCCGTCGGGCGCGCAGGTGGGCGGGTGGGACGCCACGCAGGACACGACCGCGTCGAATTCGGCGCTGCACCCGGCCTGCTGGGCATCTGCGCGGTCTTCGGCCAGCTCGGTCTCGCAGGCGGCGGTGTTCTTCGAGTCGCTGCACGGCAGCTGCGCCACCGCCTGGCAGGCCGCCTTGGCGTCGCCAGCCCCACCGCCTTGACTCACCCCCGTGACCTGGCCCGAGCCCGACGAGCCGCAGGCCGCGAGCCCAAGGGCGACGGCCACTCCCAACCCGCGTCGCATGCACTCTGGGATAGCACGCGGGTCGAGATCGCGCCGCCGCACCGGCGCCTTACCGGAGATACCGGTGGCGGCGCGTGCGCCACGGGCCATTGACGCTCCGCGGCGATTGCCCGAGCAATCCGTCCCTGCTACGGAGCCGCGCCCGAGCTACACTCGGGCGTTGGTCGGGTCGAGGAGGCTTATCGTGAAACGAGCTTTGGCGGTCATCCTGGCGGCGGTGTGCACAGTCCTGGTTGCGTGCGCGTCCACGGAAGAAGGCGGCACCGGATCGTGCGGCAACAACGTCAAGGACGGCGTCGACCAGTGCGACGGCCCCGACTTCGGCGGCCAAACCTGCCAGACCCTGGGCTTCAAGGGCGGCACGCTGAGCTGCAAGGCGGGGTCGTGTCAGCTCGACACCAGCACCTGCTGCGCAGACAGCTGCGTGCAGGTCGGCGACACCCAGTGCCAGGGCAACTTCCTGCAGACCTGCACCCAGCAAGCGAACGGGTGTCGCGGCTGGGCGCCGACCGCCGACTGCGCGCAGACCGCCGGTGGCGTGTGCCAGGGCCAGAGCGGCAAAGCCGCTTGCTCCACCGGCTGCGTCAGTGCTTGCCCGACCACCGGCGCGACCCAGTGCAACGCCGGCGCCATCGAACAATGCAACGCGAACACGGCCACCGGCTGCAACGAGTGGCAGAAGCTGGACGACTGCGCGGCGAAGGGCCAGAGCTGTGACCAGACCAGCGGCATTGCCGTGTGCGGCGCGACCTGCACCAACCAGTGCACCAAGGCGGGCGACACGGTCTGCAGCGGCAACGTGCTGCGCACCTGTCAGCAGGGTACGGACGGCTGCCTGACCCTGGCCACCACCGCGGATTGCGCCGCCACCGGCCAGGCCTGCACCACCGTCGGCGGGAAGGCGCAGTGCACCACTTCGTGCAACAACAAGTGCAGCTCGGTGGGCCTGCAGAACTGCGTCGCCAACGTGCTCTCGACCTGTGGCACCGACGCCAACGGCTGCCTGGTGTGGAACTCGACCGAGGACTGCTCGGTCAAGAACATGTATTGCAAGCTGGCCGGCGCCGGAAAGGCGAAATGCGAGGGAATTTGCACCGACCCGTGCCCCACGCTGGGCGTCAAGAAGTGCAACGCCAACCTGATCCAGGAGTGCAAGGTCGGGATCAACGGCTGCCAAGACTGGCAGGTGACCACCACCTGCGCACTCGGTCAGAAGTGCGAAGCCAGCGGCTCGACCTACTCGTGCGTGGCGGGCAACTCGACCGGTGAGGACTGCGGCGGGGTGGTGCCGATCAAGGCCGGCAAGAACACCATCAACTGGACCGCGACCAAGAACGACTACCTGAACACGCTTCCGACCGCCTGCTCGGCGTCCAGCTACTCGATCCTCGGCCCCGATCTGGTACTGGTCTACCAGGCCGGCTTCACCGGCAGCCTCGAGTTCAGCGTCGACAAGCCCGTCAGCTCGTACATGGTGGTGGCGGTGGCGAGCGGCACTTGCGGTACGCTGGGAACGCCGGCCGCCTGCGTGGCCCTGAAGGACTATTCTTACACCACCGTCAGCGGCAGCGTGAACGTCACCGCCGGCACGACCTACTTCTTCTACGTCGGCAAGCTGAACTACAGCACGGCGACGCCCCTCGACAACCCGCTGGTGATCACCCTGGCAGAGGTCAACTGCAGCACCTTCGCGGCCAGCGCCGTGACCCTCAGCCCGGCCAACGCCGGCACCAGCAGCTCGCTCAAGCCCACGCTCACCGCCGACTTCGACGTGCCGCTCTCGACCACCTCGAGCTGGACGGTGAAGGTGACGGGCAACAAGGGCACCAACCTCACGTTCAGCTATCCGAATTCGTCGGTGACCTGGACCAACAACAACAAGACGCTGAACATCGCCCTGGCCACTGCGCTGCCGGCGGGCGAGGCGGTCACGGTGGATCTCTCGGGCTTCACCGACACCAAGTGCACCAAGCCCATCGCCAAACCCAGCTGGCAGTTCACGGTGATCACGCCGCCCTGCCAGCCCGGCGTTGGCGGCCTGCTCGGGACCACCAAGACGCTGATGGGTTCCAGCGGCTCGAGCTACCTCTACTACACGGGCGCCGATCAGGACGCGAACGGCTACGTCTACTTCGGCAACACGACCGATCTCTGGCGCATGCACAAGGTGACCAAGACCAAAGAGCTGGTCACCACCGACGACAGCGTGCTCGGCTACGGCATCTTGATGAGCGGCGCCACGCCGTTCACCACCAAGTACAAGCTGATGACGGCGGGCGCCTCAGGCTACTTGTTCAAGCTGGTCGCGCCCTCCTGGGGCACCCAAGACTTCCTGATGTTCCCCGCGACGCCCGCTCCGGGTACGTCCGGGTACCCGCGCTCGGGGGCCGAGTACAAGGGCAAGCTCTACCTGATCAACGGGGTCAGCACCACCAGCTACCCGACCGAGATCTGGTCGGTCAGCGCCTCGGCGACGGCGCCGGCCACCGCGACGCTCGAGGCCTCGTTCACCGGTGAGTCGTATTGCACCGGCGTGGCGGTGGACGACAAGTACTTCTACGCGGCCTGCGGCAACTTGGAGCGCCTGGTGCGCGTCGATCGAAGCACCAAGGCGGTCACGCTGATCACCAACGCGTTCGATCTCTACAACAGCACCTACGCGAACGGGATCGCGGCGCACGACACCAACAACGACGGCACGGCGGACTTCCTCTACTTCCGCGGGGCGCGGCCCGAAATCTACTTCGTGTGCAACCCGGCCAGCGCCACGCCTTATGCCGACGTGCTGACCGCCTTCGGCACCAGCACCAGCACCAGCTCGTACAGCGGCCTGGGCTTCGACGCGGCGAACAAGAAGCTCTACGCCGTCGACAACAGCACGTACCAGCTCTGGTCCGTGCAGTGATCCGCCACGGGAGACGGCTCATGCATTCACCGCTACGGTATCTGGGGCACGGCGCGCTCGGCCTCTTGGTTGGCGTGGCCCTGTCGGCGGCCTGCAGCGCGGGCGACACCGGCGGCGGCGGCGGCGGCGGCGCGGGTGGCGGCGCGGCGACCGGCGGCGGGGGCGGCGCCGACAGCAGCCTGGGCGGCAG
>JAKLKA010000178.1 GCA_023150915.1 Polyangiaceae bacterium | reverse complement strand
GAGCAAAGAGCGAGAAAAGGATGACATTGAACGACCACTGCAGGCGCTTCGACCGAAACCTCCCTTCTGCCGAAGCTGAAGCCTGGAGTCTGGAGCCTGATGCCTGGAGGGTTTCGCCCGAAAAGGGCGAAACCCGAGTCTGACGGTGGTATCGAACCGGCGGGCGCGGCCGAGCCGCGCGCGGCCGAGCGCTGCGCACCACGCTCGAAAATAGTGACTACGCCCGGCGACGCCGGTCATCGCGCCGAAAAAATCACTATGGCCAGCAAGCGGCCTTGACGGTAGCGCGTCTAGCTCGGACCCATGGCACTCGGGCTCAAGCGCAGCTGTGTGTGCATCGGTGCGCGATGACGCGCCCGGCGGCCACGTTTCACTTCTTCAGGCGTGCGAGCTCCTGGCGGAGCCGAGCGAGCTCCGCCTCGGCTGCCTCGGCGCGGCGTGACTCCTCTTCGGCGCGGCGTGACTCCTCTTCGGCGCGGCGTGACTCCTCTTCGGCGCGGCGCTGCGTGTCTTCGAGCAGAGTCTCGAGTCGGGCGATCACCCTCAGCGCGGCCGAGCGCGAGGTCGCGCTGCTCGTGGCGCATGGCCTGTCCAACGCCGAAATCGCCCGGGCGCGCGGGGTGTCGCCGAACACCGTTGCCAATCAGATCGCGTCGCTCTTCCGCAAGCTCGGCGTCGGCTCTCGCCTCGAGCTCACGCGAAAGGTCGCGGGGCGGGGCGGGTGACGTCAGGCGCTGGCGCCCGGCCACGCTTCGCTCACGGCTCGCGATAGAACCGCGGCACGCGACGCGACACGGCGGTCAGCACTTCCCACGGGATGGTGCCGAGCTGCTTCGCGACCTCTTCGGTCGTGATCGTGTCGCTGCCCAGCGGGCCCTTCTGGGCGCCGAGCAAGACGGCCTCGTCGCCCAGGCGCACGCCGTCGATCTCGGTCACGTCGATCATGGTCATGTCCATGCTGACCACGCCGACGATTGGCGCGCGCTTGCCGCGCACCAGCGCGCTGCCGGTGTTCGACAGCCCGCGCGACAGCCCGTCCGCGTAGCCCATGGGCACGGTGGCGATGCGGCTGGGGCGGCTGGCGCGCCAGGTGGCGCCGTAGCCCGCGCTCATGCCAGTGCCGAGCTCGCGCAGCGCGATGACCTCGCTCTGGATGCGCATCACCGGGCGAAGCTCGGTGGACAGCCCCTCGCTGGGCGAGACGCCGAACAGGGCGATGCCGGGCCGCACCAGATCGAGGCGTGCCCGCGGGCTCGAGAGCGCGGCGGCGCTGTTGGCGGCGTGGCGCAGCTCGGCCGAGAGGCCCATGGCGCGCAGGCTGGCGCTGGCGGCCTCGAAGCGATCGAGCTGATCGTCGATGCCCTCGCCGGTGTCGGCACAGGCAAAGTGGGTCATCAGACCCTGCAGGCGCACCTCGGGGTGACGCAGCAGCGAGGCGCCGAGCGTGCCGATGTCTTTGGGCATGACGCCCAGGCGACCCATGCCGGTGTCGATCTTCACGTGCACGGCAATGGGCTCGCTGGACGAATAGCGGACCTCGTCCGCCAGCTCTTCGATCTGGCCCGGGTCGAAGACCACGGGGGTCAGGTCGTGCCGCAAAATCTCACCCCAGGCGCGGCCGTAGTACCCCCCCATCACCAGGATGGGCACGCGGATGCCGGCCTCGCGCAGCTCGATGCCCTCTTCGAGCAACGCCACGCACAAGCCAGTGGCGCCCGCCCGCTCGAGGGTGCGTGCCACGGCCTTCGCGCCGTGGCCGTAGCCGTCGGCCTTGAGCACGGCCCACACCTGAGCCCCGGCCGCCACGCGCTGCAGCACGCGCAGGTTGTGGCGCAGGTTGGCCAGGTTGATCTCGGCGCGAGTCGGGCGAACCGCATCGGACGGCACGGCCCGTTGGGGTCGGAGCACCCGCGGCAGCGGGGTGGCAAGCGCGCTCGCACCGGGCTCGAGCAAGGGGTGCTGTACGGTCATCGTGGCCTGGTCGATCTGAGCAAAAGTGCCTAGCGCTGCTCGTCGCTCCGCGTCAACAAATTGGAGCTCACTTGTAGCAACGCTGAACACACCTGCCGTAGTCCGTATCGCAGGCTTTGCAGCTTCCGCGCTTCTTTCCTGCGTCGGGATCGCAGTCGCGCCCGCAGTCGCGCCATGACTGACGGCAGTCAGCCACGCACTTGCTGCCGGGTGGATCGGAGCGACCCGCATCCGGCGTGATCGCCATGACGCTGGCATCGGGCGCGCCGCCGTCCCGGTGCGCGCCGGTCGCTGTGGCAAGCGTGGGTGGGGGCGGCGCGTGCAGGTTGGTGGGGGCCGGCGCTTCGGTGGTGCCCACGCCGCCATCGGTGACACTCAGATCCAGCTGAGGGCGCGAGGCGTCGCCGGCGTCGAGCGCGGCGATGCGCCGGCGTGCGTACTCCAGTCGGTCGCGGGTCTGACCATACGTGTAGCGCTGGCTCCACTCTTTCCAGCATGCTCCCCGGTGGCCGGGCGCGACCTTGACGTCCAGATCGAGCCGATAGCAGTGCTCGAAGCGAATGTTCGACTCGTACACGGCGCTCACGCTCGGGCCGCAAGCGGCGAGCGGAAGCAGCAAAAGCCAGGCGCGGCGGGCCACGGCCCCACTATAGACCAGGGCGGTGCGCTCGGATTTCGGCGAGATCGGCAGGGCTTGGTGCTATGGACCGGCCGCGATGTTCACCGGGCTGGTCGAGACCACGGGCGAGCTGTGCGCCCGCGAGCGCCGAGGGCCGGGCTTCCGCCTGCGCGTCACCTGTTCGCTGGGCGGCCTCGCACTGGGCGAGTCGATCGCAGTCAGCGGCGCCTGCCTGACCGTGATCGCCCACGACGACACCGGGTTCGACGCCGACGTCTCGCTCGAGACCGCCGCCAAGACCACGCTCGGTCGCTTGCCCATCGGCACGCGCGTGAACCTCGAGCGCTCGCTCCAGGTCGGTGATCGCCTCGGCGGGCACCTGGTCACCGGTCACGTCGACGGCGTCGCCCGGGTGCGCTCGGTCGAGACCATCGGCGACGCCTGGCGCGTGACCCTGGAGCCGCCCCACGAGCTTTCGCGGTTCGTGGCGCCCAAGGGCTCGGTCAGCCTGGATGGCACCTCACTCACCGTCAACGGCGTCTCGGGCGACGGCTTCGACGTGATGCTCATCCCGCACACGCGCCAGGTGACCAACCTGTCGCGCCTTGCGCCCGGGGTCGAGCTCAACATGGAGGTCGATCTGGTGGCGCGCTACGTGCTCCGCTACCTCGACGTACAGAGCGCCAGCCCCGACGCCCGCCTGCGCGAGACCCTGGAACGCTCGGGCTTCATCCGCTCGTGAGATTGCCGCATGCCGCATCGCACCCAGAGCACCACTCCCCGACCGCTCGACATCGAGCCCGAGCCGCTGGCTCGGGTGCACCGCGCGCTGGACGCCATCCGGGCCGGCAAGATGGTGATCTTGGTCGACGACGAAGATCGCGAGAACGAGGGCGATCTGACCATGGCAGCCGAGCTGGTCACACCCGAGGCCATCAACTTCATGGCCATGCACGGGCGCGGCCTGATTTGCCTGACCCTGACCGAGGGTCAGGTCGAACGCCTGGAGCTGCCGATGATGCAGCCCCCCAAAGGCCGGGCGGGCCCGCCGCTCGGCACCGCGTTCACGGTCAGCGTCGAGGCGCGTGACGGGGTGACCACCGGGATCAGCGCGGCCGATCGCGCGCACACCATCAAGGTGGCCATCGCGCCGGAGGCCGAACCCGACCACCTGGTGACACCGGGCCACGTGTTCCCGCTTCGGGCCCGCCGCGGCGGGGTGCTGGTCCGCGCGGGCCAGACCGAAGGCTCGCTCGATCTCGCGCGCCTTGCGGGGCTCACGCCGGCCGGCGTGATCTGCGAGATCATGAACGACGACGGCACCATGGCCCGCATGCCCGATCTCGAGCGCTTCGCCGAAAAGCACGGGCTCTTGATCCTGACCATCGCCGACCTGATCCGCTATCGCCTGCAGGCCGAGCACCTGGTCGAGCGGGTGGAAGACGCCGACATCGTCCTCGATCGCACCAACACCGCGTGGCGGGCCCTGGTCTACGAATCCACGGTCGACGGCCGCCAGTTGATGGCACTGGTGAAGGGTGACGTGACCGGCCCCGGCTCGGTGCTCTGCCGCATGCACTCGGGCTCGACGCTCGGCGACGTGTTCGCCTCGCCGGCCAGCGAGGGCGGGCGCAACCTGTTCGAGGCGGTGGACGCCATCGAGGCCGAGGGCCGAGGCGTAATCGTCTATCTGCCGCCCCACGGAGATCTGCGCGCCGAGCTGGGAGAGGTCGCGCGCCGCACCAAGAGCTCACCGCTCGCTTCGCCCGCGCCGATCGACACCCGACCGCACGGCGGAACGCTGCGCGAGTACGGCCTTGGCGCCCAGGTGCTGCGCGAGCTTTCGGTCCGCCAGATCCGGCTTCTGACCAACAATCCGCGCAAGATCGCGGGCATTCACGGCTACGGGCTCGAGGTCGTGGACAGCGTTCCGCTGGTGAAGAACCGTTCGGGCCAGGTATCGTAGGTCTTCCGATGTCCGACACCCACAAGATCATCGAGGGCACGCTGATCCCGCCCGGCAACGCGCGTTTCGGAGTGGTCGCCTCGCGCTTCAACGACTTCATCGTCGACCGGCTGGTCGGCGGCGCGATGGACGCATTCACGCGGCACGGCGTTTCCGCCGATCGCGTCACGCTGGTGCGCGTGCCAGGCAGCTGGGAGCTGCCACTGGTCTGCGCGCGCCTGGCCAAGAGCGGCAAGCTCGACGCCGTGATCGCGCTCGGCGCGGTGATTCGCGGCGGCACGCCCCACTTCGACTATGTGGCCGCAGAGGCAGCCAAGGGGGTGGCAGCTGCCTCGGCGCAGAGCGGCGTGCCCGTGGTGTTCGGTGTTCTGACCACCGACAGCATCGAGCAGGCCATCGAGCGTGCGGGCACCAAGATGGGTAACAAGGGCTTCGACGCCGCCATGGCCGCCATCGAGATGGTGAGCCTGGCCAAGGCGCTCGGCGACGCCGGGCTCTGAGCACCATGGGCGCGCGCAGTGGAGCCCGCGAAGCTGCGCTGCAGCTGCTCTTCGGGATCGAGGCCAGTGGCAACCTCGCCGACCAGGCCATATTCGACTACTGGCGCGAGATGCCCGGGGACCCCGAAGGGCGCGACTATGCGAGCGAGGTCGTGCGGGGGGTTTCGGCCGACCGCGACGCCACCGACGCGCTGATCCGGGCTGCGAGCACCAACTGGCGGCTCGAGCGCATGACGCGCGTCGATCGCAACCTGCTGCGCATGGGCGCCTGGGAGCTGAAGAACCGCCTCGAGATCCCCCGTGCGGTGATCATCGACGAGGCCGTGGAGCTGGCAAAGCGCTACGGCACCGAAGAGAGCGGCGCCTTCGTCAACGGCGTGCTCGAGCGCATTGCGAACGACATCGGGCGGACGGACACGGATTCGGGCTCCGGCGGCTGAGATGGACCTGCGCTTCGTCTCCCGTGACCTCCGCCGCCTGGATCTCGCGGCCACGGAGGTGCTCTTGGCACCGCTTTCCGAAGACGAGCGCCCGCCGCACGGCGTTGCGGGCCTGGTCGACTGGCGCCTCGGTGGGCGGCTGTCGCAGTTGCTGTCGAGTGGCTACGCAACGGGCGCGGTCGGCGAGGTGTTGCTCGTCCCTGGCAAGCCGAAGCTGGCGTTCGACAAGCTGGTGTTCTTCGGCTCGGGCCCGCAGAGCGCGTTCGGCGAGAAGACGTTCCGCCGAGTGATCGAGGCAATGCTCAGCACGCTCGAAGGGCTACGCGTGCGATCGGCCGTGGTCGAGTTGCCGGGCCGGCACTTCGACGCCATCCCGGCAGAGCGGGCCGCCGACATCTTGCTGGAGCAGGCGGCAACACGCCCCGAGCACGACGTCTGGACGCTGGTCGAACCGGCCGAGGCGCAGCGCAGCATCACCCAGCACATGGTCGCCGAGCGGCGGCGCGTGCGTCAGCACTGACACCCCCGTCTCGGGGCATGCAGGTCGGTGGTCCGGTGCCGGCGCGCCCGGTGGGCCCTTCCCCGACGCACCGTCACTGCCCCCCGTGATCGGGATGCAGTGCTCGCTATTGCGAGCACTCCCGGGGCTTCAGCCGCTTCACGCATCACAGTTGCTCACCGAGCGAGCATTCCCGGGCGGTCAGCCTCCGACCTCGCGTACACAGCCCGGTTTTGCGCGCCAGCGGAGCGCTTTCGATGCGGCGGCAAGGGCGACAGCCCGGCACGTTCCAGCGCGAGCGGGGCGAGGCGGCGACCCCCGAGCGCTCGCCCAGTCATCGGCTCGCAGGGCGAGCATTTCGGGGTCGTGTGCGGCACGCGGCGCGCTGAGCGTCGCGAAATGCTCGCTACCGAGATCTTTCGGGCGTGTCAGCCGGCCGAGCGCGCAGCTTTGCTCGGTTTCGCAAGCATTCGAGGCGCGTCAGGCAGCCCCCTCCGAACGCAATTCGGGAAGGGCCCGTCTGGCAGCCCCCTCCAAACGCAATTCGGGAAGGGCACGTCCGGCAGCCCCCTCCGACCCAGGCCCTCGGTGGCTGCGGCAGGCAGCCCCGTGGGCACGCGACCCTCAGTTCGGAATGCGAGCAGCGCCGAGCACGGTACGCCCGTTCGGAAGCTTGTCGTACTCGAGCACCAGCCCCTTGTAGACATGCTGATAGGCCGCTTCGGGGGAGGCCCCTTCGTTGCTCTCGATCACGCGCTCGGGTGGCCCCAGGTACTGCTGAATCGCCGTGGGGATCATGCCGAACATCAGATCGGGTGGGATGGCGCCATTGAACAGCCCGTAGGTCTTGTCCCCCACCTTCCGCCCCTGGCGGTGCGCGACGATCCGCTCCAGCTTGCCGCTGTCGCCGAATCGGAACTCGACCGCGCGCGCGACGTAGCGACAATGGGTCGGCGTCTTCTCGTCGCACGGTGCCTCCATCAAGCGCTCGACCGTGGCCAGGTTGGCGCCAAGGCGGATGGCGCCCACCCCCTGGCCTGCCACGATCGCCAACCTTGGACCACCCGCGACGGGGAACGCCGTGGGGGAAGGCGTGCCGGACGGGGGCGGAGCGACGGCGAGAGGCCCCGGCGCCGCAGAGGGCGGGGCGCTCGCCGCGGGTGCGGCGCTTGCCGCGGGCGTGCCGGAGGTCGTCGAATGGGTGCTCGGGGCCGGCGTACACGCCGCGAACGCCCAGGCGACGAGCAGAACTGGTGAAACCGGCGAAAGTCCGTGGGGAAGCATGGTATTGAGGGCTGGCTCCGAGTTAGCGCAGATGACGCCCCTAGACCAGCGTCGCTTCTTGTTCGTCACCGGCAAAGGGGGAGTCGGGAAGTCGACGGTGACCGCCGCCCTGGCGGTGGCGCTGGCCGCGCGGGGCAAGCGCGTGCTGGTGACGGCCTGCGACGCCAAAGAGCGCATCAGCCTGCTGCTCGGCTCCGATCCGCTCACCCCCGAAGTGGCAGAGCTGCGAGAGCGGCTGTGGGCCGTGAAGCTGATGCCGCAAGTCGCGCTGCGCGAGTACGGCGGCATGGTGCTCAAGAGCGAGATCGTGTTCGGGGCGGTGTTCGACAACAAGTACGTCCGTCAGTTCTTCGCGGGCGTCCCCGGGCTGCACGAGTGGGCCATGCTGGGCAAGGCCTGGTTCCACTCCATCGAAGAGACCTCGGCCGGCCGTCCCCGCTTCGACGTGGTGATCTTCGACGCACCCGCGACGGGTCACGGGCTCGACATGTTGCGCGTGCCCAAGGTGATCGTCGACGTGGTCCCCCCGGGGGTGTTGCGCCGCGACGCCGAGCGCGCGTGGACCATGTTCCAGGACCCGGTGAAGAGCGGGGTGGTGGTCGTCACGCTGCCCGAAGACATGCCGACGAACGAGACGATCGAGCTGTACGACGCGCTCCAGAACGAGCTTTCGTTGCCCATCGCCGCGCTGGTGGTCAACGGCGTGATCGACGAAGTGTTCGACGAGGTCGAGCGCTCGCGCCTCCTCTCCGATCTGGCGCTGGACAGAACCCAGAACGGCGACGAGGCCATCGCCTGCGGGATCCGGCGCAGCATCCGCGAGCGCATCCAGGCGCAGAGCTTGTCCCGCCTGCGCGCGCTGGGCGGCGCACGCGTCGAGCTGCCTCTGCTCCGCAAAGACGCAGCCACGCCCGAGGCCATCGCCGAGCTGTCGGCTCGCTTCTAGCTCGCCCTTCCGGCCTGCCGGCGCTATCGTGACGGGTCGACGGAGCGATGGCAGCCAAAGTCCCCGAAATCGGCCTGGTCTTGGCCGGCAGATACCGGCTCGAGGTCAAGCTGGGAGAAGGGGGCATGGGAACGGTGTGGCGCGCCGAGCACCTGGTGCTGTGTGCGCCGGTTGCGGTGAAGGTCCTCGATCGAGACGTCTCGAAGGACGAAGAGGCGCACGACCGCTTCATCCGAGAGGCCCGGTCGGCGGCCGCGCTGCGGAGCCCACACGTGGTTCAGATCCTGGACTACGGGGTGGACAACGGCTTCCCGTACATCGCGATGGAGTTGCTCGAGGGCGAGACGCTTCAGCAGCGGCTCGCGCGGCTCGGCACCATGACCGCTCTCGACACGGCGCGCATCATGGCGCACGTGGCTCGGGCGGTGGCGCGCGCGCACGAGGCGGGGGTCATTCACCGCGACCTGAAGCCCGAGAACGTGTTCATCGTCAAGAACGAGGACGCCGAAATCGCGAAGGTGCTCGACTTCGGTGTGGCCAAGGTGGACAAGGCCCAGCTTGGGCCGAAGGGCACTCGGACCCGCACCGGGTCGCTGCTCGGGACTCCGTTCTACATGAGCCCCGAGCAGGCGCAGGGCAACAAGACCATCGACCCAAGATCCGATCTGTGGGCCCTGGGCGTCATCGCGTTCGAGTGCGTGACCGGGAAGCGACCGTTCGAGAGCGACGGCCTCGGCGACCTGGTGCTCCAGATCTGTGTGCGGGACATGCCGGTGCCCAGTCAGTTCGGCGAGGTCCCGCCCAAGTTCGACGATTGGTTCGCCAAAGCGTGTCACCGGGACCCGGAGCAGCGCTTCCAGACCGCGCGCGAGCTGGCCGACGGGCTGCGCGAGGTGGTGGGGCTGGAAGCCCGCGAGACCATGACCACCCTCTCGGACGACGAGCACACGGCACCACCCCGAAGCGTGGTGGTGCGCAGTGGGCAAGCCGACGACTCCAGCGGGACGGCCAAGACGATCGTCGAAACGCCCAAGGACGAGCTGAAACCGTCGCTCACCGTGCGGCAGTTTGGCACGACCCAGTCCAGCGTTCCGTCGGGCTCGAATCGCACCGCGCTGCTGGTGGGGGTGGGCGGGCTGGCGCTGGCAGTGGGCGCGGTGGCCGGCGTCTTGGTGCTGGGCGGGCCGAACGTGCTCGGCACCACCTCGCCCACGGCCGAGCCCACGGCCGCTCGAGAAGACGCCGGGCTGGTCGCGGATCCGGACCCGGCGGCGAGCAGCAGCGGGGAGCCCGTGCCCGAGAAGCGGGACCGCGACGCGAGCGACTCGACGAAAGACGCGGCGGCGACCAGCACCGACGCCGGGGCGGCCAGCGACGACGCCAGCGCCACACCCGATGCGCCGGCGGGCAAGGCCACCCCCGACAAGCCCGAGAAGGAAAAGAAAGAGGGCGCCATCACCGACGCTGCCAGCGACCGCGATTGGGGCAAGACCAACGGTGAAGAGCCCGCCCCCAAGCCCCCACCACAGACCCCCCCGCCGCTGCCGCCGCCCCCGCCGCCGCTCGCACCCGACGCGAGCTGAGCCTCAGCGCTGGTTCTCGATCATCCCGGTGATCAGCGACGCCAGGTTCTGGCCGTCGACCATGCGGCTCGAGAGCACCGTGCCCTCGGAGTCGCTCATGAAGATCCGGAGCATGTTGCCGTGCACCGAGGTCACCACGATGAACGGCGTGGTGACCCCGTTGCGACGAACGCGGGCCAGCACCTGAAGCGCGCTGGGCTCGGGCAAACGCGCGCTGGCGATCACCAGGTGGTAGCGCGCGCCCGAGAGCAAGGCCTTCTCGAGCTGGTTGCCGTCGCGGACCTCTTCGATCTCGGTGGAGAGCTCGCTGAGCCAGGGCAAGAGCAGGCCGCGGGCGGCGCGGTCCGACTCGGCCAAGAGCAGGCGGGGCGCCGCGAGCGAATCACCGGTGCCCTTGGGCGCACGGATCGATCGCGGTCGCGACTCGGGGGTGAGCACCTTGCTCCGATCGGCATCGCCATCAGCTTGTGCGTAGAGCTCGAGGGGCCGGGTGCGCGCGAGAGACATCGGTGGGGGTCCTAGCAGGCCGCGTGCCTGCCCGAATCCCACGCAAGTGGTCGGAATCGCGTCGGCCGGGCCGGGTGCGCCGGGCCGTCATTTCAGATCTGAACGCAAGCCTGAAATCAGCCGAGCAAGCCCGAGAGGTCCGGGGACTGCGCGGGGCCGGCATCCGAGAGATCGATCTGCGCCTTCTGGAGCTTGCCCGCCAGGTCGACGTTCACGGCCTGCCAGCGGGTGTAAGAGTCGATGACCCAGATCCCGCTCTCGCGCGTGCCGTTGCCGCTCCAGCCGTTCCCGCCGAACGGTAGGTGCGCCTCGGCGCCGGTGGTCGAGTTGTTCACACTGGTCATGCCCGCGCGGATCTCTTCTTTGAAGCGCAGCATGGCGCGCGCGTCGCGCGTGTAGATCGCGCTCGACAGCCCGTAGGGCGTGCCGTTGGCGGCCTCGATGGCCTCGTCGAGCCCGTCGACCTCGACGATGTTCACCGTGGGGCCGAAGCACTCTTCTTGTGCCACCCGCATGCTCATCTTCACCTTGTCGAAGATGCGCGGCGTGGCGTAGAGCCCCCGGCTGGCGTCCCCGCTGAACCCCGCGGGCTCTTCACCCGGCACGATGCGCTTGCCATCGAGCAAGAGCTCGGCGCCGTCTTCGACACCGACCGCGCGCTGCTCGATCCACTTCTCGAGGAAGCGCTCGTTGATGAACGGACCGTAGTCGATGGCCTCGCTGGTCGGAGCCCCGATCTTGAGCGCCTTGGCACGGCGCAAGAGCTCGGAGCGCACGTTCTGTGCGACGCGCTTGTCGACGATGATGTTGCCGCAGCTGGTGCAGCGCTGCCCCGCGGTGCCGAACGAGGCCCAGAGCGCGCCTTCGACCGCCAGCTCGAGGTCAGCGTCGGCCAAGATCACCAGGGGGTTCTTGCCGCCGAGCTCCAGGGACGGCACCTGCAGATTGCGGCCGCACGCCTCGCCGATCTTCCGCCCGACGTTGGTCGAGCCGGTGAACGAGACCTTGTCGAGCAGCCCGCCGTCGATCATCTCGATCAGCCATTCGCCGGCGCTGCCGGCGCCGCGGCCGTGGACCACGTTGATCACGCCGTCGGGCAGGCCGGCGCGACGCCAGAGGTCGGCGAAGATCGCCGCGATGCCCGGGGCGTCGTCGCTGGGCTTCCAGACCACCGCGTTGCCACACAAAAGGGCCGGAACCATCTTCCACGCCGGCACGGCAATGGGGAAGTTGCCGGCGGTGATCATGCCCACCACGCCGAGCGGCCGGCGGTAGGTGAACAGCTCTTTGTCGCGCAGCTCGCTGGGAACGGTCTGCCCATAGAGTCGACGCCCCTCGCTCATGAAGAACTCGGCGGTGTCGATCGCTTCTTGAACGCTGCCCCGCGCTTCACGCAGGGGCTTGCCGACCTCGCGCGAGATGAACCGCGACAGCTGCTCTTTGCTCTGGCTCAAGAGCGCCGCCAGCCGGGTGAGCACCTGGGCGCGCTGCGGCGCGGGTGTCCGACCCCAGAGCTTCTGCGCCTCGCGCGCCGCCAGGCAGGCTTCCTTCACCTCTTGCCGGCTCGAGAGCGGAGCCACCGTCACCAGGTCGTCCCGGTTGGAAGGGCTTCTGCGTTCGAACGTCTCCGCCCCCGGCGGGAGCTCACGCTGTCCGATCCAGTTGCCGACGACGAGGGTGCTGGGCAGATTCGTCTGAGGCCGCGTCTCCATGGGGGCGGGACATGCGACGAACCGGTGAGGCGTGCAAGCCCACGCCCGCCAAGGCCGGCAATGGTGGCGGAAATCCCCGGTCGCGGGATGCATCTGCGCCCGCCGCGGGCTTGCACGGGGCCGGGTGCAGTGGGAAGAAAGCCCGCCGTTCGGCGTACGAATGCCGCCTGCGAGCCACGAATCCATGTCCCATGCACTGCAGTTGAAACTCGGTCTGATCTTCGCCGGCGCGCTGGCGCTGGCCTGCAGCAGCTCGGGCGGCGGCGGGGGCGGCAGCATCGCCGAGTGCGAGGCGCTGCGCGGGTGCTGCGAGGCGCTGGACGACGCAGCGCAGAACAAGCAATGCCACGATCAGGCAAACCAGCTCGCCGCGGGCCCCAACGCAGCGCAGTCGTGTGCGTCCACGTTGCAGAGCTACACGCAGTCCGGCGCCTGCTATGGCGCGGGCGGCACCGGCGGCGGCGGCGGTTCGGGCACCGCCTGCGGGGATCTGGAGGCGTGCTGCGCGAACGGCGACGCAACCTTCGGCCCGCAGTGCGAGAGCGCGCTGGCGGCGTACAAGAAGAGCAGTGATCCCGAGACGGGGTGCAAGAGCGCGCTGGCGGCCTACGAGCAGAGCGGAATGTGCGACTCCGGGACCGGCGGCGCAGGCGGCGCGGGCGGAACCGGCGGCGGCGGAACCGGCGGCGGCTCGGGCGGCGGTGGCGCGGGCGGCGGTGGCGCGGGCGGCGCGGGCGGCAGCGGCGGTGGCACGGGCGGCGGCGG
>JAKLKA010000177.1 GCA_023150915.1 Polyangiaceae bacterium | reverse complement strand
CTGCGCGCGTCGGACAACGCGTGACTACGTGCAGTTTCTCGTAACCGCGCTCGGTTCCGCTTCTGAAGTCCGATACCTGCTTGGTCTCGCGCGTCGCCTCGAAATCCTCGCGCCACCGCCTCATGAACGGCTCGAACCCGAGTACGAACGAACTCGTTCGTGCACTCTAGGGGCTCATTCGATCGCTCGACGCGCGCTCTTGAGCCTGCAGCCTGGAGCCTGACCCCTGGAGCCTTCGTGTTTCGCCCGAAAGGGCGAAACACGAGTCTGAGTCAAGCGTTGCGCGGCGGCGGCTCGCTCGGCGTCAGGTGAGGCCGGTCCCAGCGGACGCGAAGCACCCCCAGGGCCGACAGCCGCATGACCCGCGAGAGGGCCATGCAGAAGTAGGCGCGATGCTCGCCCTCGGTCGCCAGCGGAACGATCCGGCGCGCGTCACCGATGGAGCGAAGCTCTTCGTTGAATGCGTCCACCACGTCGTCCACCGATCGCACGTTGGTTTCACCCCCGGCGAACGTGACCGCGCTCGCGCCGAGCAGATTGGCCAGCGCCGCCTCGAAGGCGCACGTCTCTTGCTCGCCGTGGTGATCCACGAACAAGTCTGCGCCGCGACGACGGTCACCCACGAACGAGTCGTGATAGTAGGCGGCGAGCACGTCGACCAGCTCGGCGGGGGAAGTCCCGGGGAGCCCCAGCTCGCTGGCGAGCTTCCGCTGCTCCCAAGCGTCGAGCTCGAGGGCGATGCCCTCGGCCTGAAGCCGACGGATGGCTTCGGCCAGGGTGGTGGCAGGCCGCGTCGAAGCCGGCTGCCCCGCGGCCTCGACCAGCACGGCGCGCATCGTGCCGCCCCGGCCGGCGCTCAGCACCACGCACACCGACTGCCCCTCGAGCGGCTCCTCGACGCAGGCGGTCACGTCGAACAGCACCTCGCGGCCGTCCTCGAGCTCGAGGGTGCCGAAGCCGTTTTCCTCTTTGAACGAGCTGATCAGTCCGCAAAGCTGCGTTTCCATTCGGCCAACTCCCCGCGAACGCCCTGGTGTACGTCCATGTACGCGGGCCGGCGCCGGGAGCTTCCCCGGGGGGCGCTCAGGCTTCGGGCGCAGGCGCCGGGGCGGGGGCCGCCACGTCGAGCCAGCCGAAAAACTCCGCCATCTTCGCGCGCTGGCGCGGCGGCATGTACTCGAAGTTCCGGCCGCGATCGATGATCTCCCAGAAGTCCTTGGTCGTGACGCGCTCGAGCTCGGTACGGATCGCGAGCAGGCGGTCCGCGGGCTCGCTGGCCATGTCATCGGCGATCATGCGCGCCTTCGCGTCGTCCCCGTGCATGAGATAGTACGCGGCCAGCTTCACTTGCGCCTTGCGCACGCCCAAGAGCCCCCGCTCTTGGCTGCGCACCGCCAGCGGCCGGTCGAGCTCGAGGAACAAGCTCACCATGTCTTGCTCGATCGGCGCCTCGAGCTCGTGCGCGTACTGGCACAGCGTCGAAACGTCGTAGGCGATCGTTTCGGTGACGAAGGTGAGCTTCATGTCGAAGCTCACGTGCCCGTAGTACTGCATGTGCTTGACGCCCTCGAGCGCGGCCTTTGCGTGCCCCAGGCGCAGCATCGACTCGACCAGCAAGCGGTACTGGTTCAGCACGTTGTATGCCGTACGGACCTCGCGCGCGTTGAGCGTGGCTCGCAGGTAGGAGTTCATGTAGCGGAACACCAGCTTGATCAGCTCGTCGTCTTTCGCCTCGGCAGCCCCCTCGCCCACGTAGCGCGTGTCGATGGCGATCAGGTAGCAGATGTCGCGCATCGCCCCGAGGGCCTCGTTGTAGATCCCGAGGTATTGTCGCATCACCTTCCACTCGACCCAGGTGCGACGCTGTTCGAGGTCGTGCAGGCTCTCGGGATCCATCGCCACGAAGTCCGGGTTCGCGCGGATCGAGTTGCCCACGTTGAACCAGACGTCGCAGGCAGCGCCCTTGGTCTTCAAGTAGTCGAGCGTGAAATCTTTGAGCGCGTCGACGGCACCGCTGGCGATGATCTTGTCCTTCCCCGAGATCGAGTTGCTGGTGATGTCGGTCAGCTCTTCCATCGAGCCCAGGGTTCGCGCCTGCGCCTCGGCGCTGGCGGCCCCGTCGCTCAGCGATGCGCCGCGGTGGGCTACGCTCACGGCCTCGCGCCGGATTCGAGCGATGATGTTGTTCGGCTCGAGAAACCAGAACACGTAGCCGAAGTACGGCGCCATCAACACCAGCCCACCGGTGGTCGCCAGCATCATGGCCAAGAGCGTGATGCGCGGCACGTAGCCTCGCTGAAGCGACACCGAGAGCCAGACGCCGCAAACGCAGCAGATCACGTAATAGGCCGCGACCGTGACGTTCACGCGGTCGCGCAAGAACATGCGCGCAACGCCGGTGTAGCGCTCGGCCGAGAGCTGAACCACGATGCTGACCACGGTGATGACGATGCCGAACACCGCCGCGGTCATGCCCGCCAGCGAGCTGACGGCGTCGGTGATGTGGTCGGCGTCGAAGCTGAGGTAGCGGTCGACCGGGCCCCCGCCCCGGCTGGGCGCCTGGAAGAAGTCGATGCTGTAGAACACCCAGAACAGCGCCAGCGCCGACGACGCCAGCAGCGTGATCGGGATCAACCACTGGCGCCGGAAGCTGGGCGTGCTGGCGTCATCGCGGGGCGGCATTGGCGGCCGCCCAGTCTACCTGGCCCGAGCCAACTTCGGGAGGGTCACGAGCCCGGGGCTGCTCCCCGGGCTCGGCCTGGCGAATACCCGGTGATCAGAGGCTACCGAGGGGTTTCTCGAACTGGAACAGCGAGGGGCCGTCGGTGACCCAGGCGTGACCCGGCACGTTCACGAGCGACATCAGCGAGCTGTCGCTCGAGGCCTGCCCGGGCACCAAGAACTGATCGAAGGGCGTGGCCGGCTGCAGCGTGTTCGGGTTCACGGCAAGCTTGCCGGTGATCGAGAGGTGCATGTGGTGATGGTGGAACTGGAACCACCCCATGCCGGTGTTGGTGGTCTCGAACGCCAGCTTGGACTTGAGCGCCGTGCATGATTTCTGCGGCAGCCAGCCGGTGGAGCACAGCGCGGGCATGGCGCTCTCGACCAGCGGCCCCACCTGCCCATCGACCCCGATCACGCGAACCAGCTCGCTCGACATCATCGCGCCCAGGTAGAGCGTGGTGCGCCACAGGTCGAGTTTGTCCGGCGCCGAGACGCAGTGATACTGGTCCTTGCCGCCCGAGGTGTGCTCGCAGACCGGGCGCAGCTTGTTGTCCGGCGTGCCGGCCTGGAAGTAGCCCATGTCGATGTCGTGGCCGTTCACGTGCGTTCCCGCCGGGTGACCGGGCTGGCCGATCGAGGTGCCCGGAATGGCGCCGTTGCCCTCGCTCATGTCGCCCAGGCCGATCAGGCCGCCGTTGCCGGTCGTCCAGCTCTTTGCCTTGCACTCGACGTACGCGGCGGCGTACTTCACCAACATCTGCGTGTCGCGACGCAGGAAGCTGCGGTACTGGTTCGACTGGGTCTCGCCGTTGATCGGGTAGTCTTCGTAGCCTGGTCCGAGATCGGGCTCGAACGGCAAGAGCTCGCTGCAGTAAGTCAGCGTGCCGGTGCAGTCGCGCTGCGGCAGCTTGCCGGTGCAGTCCGGGCCGGGGCCGGGGCCGGGGCCATTGCCGTCGGGAACGCACTTGCCCGACGGCGTGTCGCACTTCAGGCCGGACGGGCAGCTGCCCGCGGTGCACGGCTTGGGCTCGCAGTTCAGCGTCTTCGGATTGCAGACCTCGGTCGACTCGCACTCCGAGTTGTCCTTGCAGCCCGGCACGCAGGCGCCAGCCGAAGGCTCGCACGCATACGCGCTCGCACACTGGCTGGTGTCGGTGCAGGTCTTGAGGCAATAGGTGTTGCCGCTGGTCATCTTGAAGCAGTCGCTGCCCTCGGGGCACGACCCGGCCTGGCAGTTGGCGACGGCGCAGTAGCCGTTCGGCCAACCCTTGTCGGCGGTGATGCACACCGCGCCGGGGGACGTGCAGTCGCCGTCCTTGGCGCACGGCGCGCCGATGTTCCCTTGGACCGGCCCGCCGCCGCCCCCGCCGCTGCCGGTGGCGCCGCTGCCCGCCGCGCCGCCCAGGGCGCCGCCGCCAACGCCGCCGCCCATGCCGCCCACGTTGCCCCCGCCGGCGCCGACGGCGCCGCTGCCGCCGGTGGCTTGGCCTCCACCGCCCCCGCCGCTCGACGAACAGGCCGCGGCAACGGCCGCGAGGATTACCGCTGATACCCCAAGAGAGATGCTGGTTTTCTTCATGGCGCCCACCATGTGGTCAATGGGGCGAGCGTGTGACACAAGGTGGGCTGCGCTGCAAGCGCGTGCGGCGCGCGTGACCCCAAGTCGCGAGACTCGCGCGCAAATGTGCGGCGCTGGCGGCGCGTGCGGCCAGGCAAGCGCCCGGCGGCGCGCGCATCAGAGCAGCGGCTCGAAGTCGCGGTCGAGCACCGTCTTGCGCCCGTCGCGGGCCGCGTTGCGGATCGCCTCGTTGCACAGCTTGCGCAAATGGTCGGAGAGCACACCCGTCACCGAGTCCGAGGTGTTCATGTCCGACCGCGCGCGAACGTACGCCTTGAGCTTCGAGACGACGATCAGCACTTCTTTCGGCAAGTCGTCACCCTCGCCGCCGCTGACGATCCGGCGGCGGGGCGCCTCGGCCGCTTCTGTCGGCGCGTCGCCGTCGCGCTCTTCTGCCTCACGCTGCCGCTGCCACTCCGCCGCGGTCGGCGCCTTGCGTTCTTCGGCCCAAGCGTCGCGGTGCCGGGCCTCGGGCACGTGGGCGTCCCAGCACGGAACGGAGCAGAAGTAGAGGCCGGTGCGTTTGCGATTGCAGGTCGATACGCTGCACACCCAATACTTCTGCTCGAATTCGAGCGGGCGCTTGCAGGTCGAGCAGATCTTCCACTGTGCCATGTGACGGTCTTCCGAGTTTCAGGGCTTCTGCGGTCGGCGCTTCGAGCTGCGCGCCGGCGCCAATTTGGCAGACGGTTCGACTTCTATGGGCGCAATGCAGCGCGTGACCATCAGCAAGTAGACCACTCGCCGGATGACGTCGGGGTCGTGGCCGGCCTCGACCAGCTCGGGCAACGACGCCTGGGTCATGCCGATGGCGTCGGCCACCGTCATCTCGGCCTCGTCCAGCTCGAACGCGTCCAGGTCGGATTCGGGGTGAAGGTGCAGCGCGTTCCCGGCCAGCCGGGTGAGCACGCGGTCCATCTGGGTCTCTTCCGGGTGGACGCGCAGACCACGGGTGAGCGTGGCCAGGGGCGACGCCATGCCGGGGATGTTTCCCCAGATCGCCTCGAGCAGATCGAGGCCGTTGTAGAACGAGTACTTGGTGCCCTGCGGCAGGCCGAACAGGTAGATCAGTCGTTCTGCCAGCTGCTCGTGGCGCACGGTCGCGATCTGATCCGGCGTCGCCAGCCCGAACTCGATCAGCTCGGTCTCGAGCGTGGCCTCGTGGGTCGGCGGCTGCGATATCGGCTCGCCCTCGAGCTGAGACTGCTCGACCAGACCGTGAGCAACCAGCGTGGCGCCCAAGGGGGCAATCTTGCGACCGATGTGAAGCTTGGTGGGAATGCCGTCTTGGAAGTACCCCGCGTGCTCGACCGGCGAGTCCTCTTTCCGCTCGACGGGCTCGGTGAAGATCAGGGTGCCGCTCAGCGAACGATCCAAGAGGTACAAGAGAATGTGCGAAAACGGCGTGCGCTCGAAAGAACCGCTGGCGCTGGGTGCATGGATCTGATCGATACCGCCACCGGGAGCGCGCTCGCTGGGCGGCAGCGTCTTCGGCGCGCGGCGCCACTGCACCGACGGCGCCGACGGCTCGACCTCGGAGATCTCCATGGGGTCGCGAGCGTCTTCACCGGGCGCCGGACCGCCCTGGGGCGGCGCCACCGCGGCCGAGGTGCGCCGGACGACCGATGGCCCGCTGGCAGGCGGCGGCGGAGCGCGGAGCGCGCCGCTCTTGCTGGGCGTGTCGTCCATCGCCGGGGGGGCCACCGACTTGCGCGGCGGCCCGACGGACGGGGGCGCGCCCGCTGCCCGACGAAGCGCCGCCGAAGGCGACGTCGGCGCGGACGGCGCCGACGGCATCGACGGCGCCGAGGGATACGACTGCGAGGTCAGCTCGACGCTGCGCATCTCGGCGCTCTTGTGCTCGGCGCTTCTGAGATCCGACGAGTCGTGGATCACCGTGGCATCTTCCGAGCCGGGCAAGCGCAGCGCTCGGGGCGGCGCCACGGGCATCACCCCGGGGCTGAGCGGCCGGCCTGCGCGCGCCGGCGGCGGGCGCGGCGGCTCGGGAGCCGGCGGCGGTGGCGGCGGCTCGGGAGCCGGCGGCGGTGGCGGCGGCTCGGGCTCCACGTCGGGCAGCGCTTCGGTCTCGATCTCTTGCACCGAGTCGGCCTCGAGCTCCTCGATCGCCTCGACGGGCTCGGCCGCAGCCGCGATCGGCTCAGGCTCGGGCGCAGCCGCGATCGGCTCGGGCTCGGGCTCGGGTTCCAGATCTGGAAACACGTCCGGCAGGTCGGGCTCGTAGGGCAGCGCGCTTCGGTCGATCTCCACCGGCGGGGGCTCGGGCGGCGCGCTGGGCAAGAGCTCGATGCCGGCCGCCGCCGCGGGCGCCGGGGGCACCGTGGGCACGGCGTTGAGCGCGTCTTCGAAGCTGTCGGGCGGCTCCGACGGCGGGCGCTGGGGTACCGGCGCCGGCGCCGGCACCGCGGCCATGACCTTCGCCTGGGCGTCCGCCAGGGCAGCGTCGGCGTCGATCACCCCGATGACCTGACGCGCCGGATCGTTCGCCAGGTCGAGCGCGACGCGCGCCTTGAGCAGCTGGCCGCCCGCGTCGTACACCAATCGCACGGTGGGGTTCACGTAGTCGCCGGGCTCGGGCGGCGTCTTGGTGACCACCCCCCGCTCGCCGGTGTTCAGCTGCACGGCCGTGCCACGCGGAAAGATGCCGAGCGCGCCGACCAGCAGGGCCAGCATTGCGCGTTCGGTCGCGTCCTTCGCCTCCACGCGCATGCGCTCGATGGCTTCGTCGGGCGTCGGCGTGGAGCTTGCGGCCAGATCGGGCTCGAGCAGCTCGTTGAAGCGGTTGGCGGTCGCCACGATCCGCGGGGCCACCATCGCGCGCCGGGCGCCGCCGTAGAGCGGGCCGAACTGCTCGGCTTGCCGCATCCAGTGGGATTCGTAGCCAATCACCGTGCGGATCATCGACGCCGGGCGCAGCTGCCCGAGCGCGGTCAAGACCAGCGCCGTGGCCGCCGGCAGACGCTGCTCGGCGTCTTCCGTCATGCGCATCACGACCACGTCGCTGCCACGCCCCACGATCCCCGTGACCAACGGGTGTGCCACGTCGAAGAACAGGGCGCTCATCGCGATGCGCGCCAGCACCCCCAGGTCGCCGGTGAGCTGGCGGGCCATGGTCACCGCGAGAATGCTGCGGTTCACCGCGCGGCCGGCGGCGTCGTGGTTCAGGTTCCGCATGGCGGTGATGCCGAGGAATGCCGGAGCATCACCCTCCGAGAGCATCACCAGGCGCTGTGCCAGACGCTTGGCGTGGTGAGGCAGCTGGTAGCGGCCGTTGGTCAGGTTCTCGAAGATCCGTCGCATCACCACCACGCTGGTGGCGTAGGTGCGCACCACCTGCTCTTCGATGCTCAGGTCCTCTTCGTCGTCCATCCGCGCCGGGTTGACGTAGCGAAGGCGGATGCGCGGCGACGGCTCGATCACGCCGTTCTCTGCCCGGGCGTCCTTCTGCTGGAACAGGCGAGCCAGCGCCGTCAGATCGGCGCGGTTGGCGTCGGCCTCGATCATGACCTCGGAGACGCCCAGCCGGTGGATCATCGCGCCGAGCTCGAGCGCGTTCTCGTACTCGCCGCGCGACGCCTTGAGCAGGTGCCCCGCCACGAAGACGGTGTTCTTCGCGAAGAGCAGCGTCAGCGCCTCGCCGGTCGCCGCGCCGAAGCCCCGCAGGGCCTCCACCGTCTGGTCGATCTGCTGCAACACCGCCATGTTGTCGATGGCGTGCAGCTGTACGATCTTGAGCAGGCGGAAGATCTGGAGCGCCAGCGCGGCACCCAGCTCGCGCTGCTGGTGCGCCTGCGCCAGCTCGGCAACGTTTCGGAGATAGGCGTTCTGCTGACCGTCGTCGGCCGTCTGAAGCTCGATGCTCATCGACCCCTCAGTCGCGCCCGAAGCTGGGTGGCCGCCTGCTGCGCCGCGTTCTTCACCGCGGCCGAGTTGCCCCACTTGCCCGCGGCCTGATCGAGCACCTCGAGCACGTCCTTCGACGTGCCGATGCGCGCAAGGAAGTTCATGGCCAAGATGCGAGTGTCGTCGACGTCTTCGCGGGTGAACATCCCGACCTTCGACACCAGCTCTTTCAGAAGCGCCTCGCCGCGGCCCGGCGACAGCTCGAACAAGGTCTCGAAGAAGAGCTGGCGCTCGTCCACGGCCAGCTTGTGGAAGGCCTGACTCTGGATGTGGAGCGCCAGCGGTGGCCCGGCCTCTTTGACCTTGTAGCGGACCAGCGTGCGCAGCGCCGCCATGCGCACCGCCTGATCGGGATCGGTCATCAGCTTCCCGAGCTCGTCACGCAGGCCCTCCATGTTGGCCGCTGCGCGCATGGCCACGGCCTCGACGCGAATCTCGGCGTGGGGGCTGGTCTCGGCCTTGCGCAGCGCCACCGCGGCGGCTTCGGTCTTCAGCCGCCCGAGCAGCGACAAGATCACCTTGCCGCGGGCCAGGTCGGGGTCGTCGAGCAGCTCGGCGATGCGATCTTCGTGCCCCACCGCGTGTCGCTCCAGATAGCGAAGCAGGGCGTTGCGGATGTCCTCGATGTCGGCTCGCGACATCGCGCCGAGCACGGTGTCGAACGCTTCCGGCCCCACGTCTTCGAGCAGCACGGCCAGATAGGGCGCGGCGCGCGTGATCTTCGGCCACTCGCTCTCGGGCAGCTTTCGCGTCAGCTCTTTCAACACCAGGGCCATGGTCTCGGTGTCGAACACGCTGCGCACCAGCTCGCGACGGATCTCGGCGCCGCCGCGCACCGTGACGCTCTCGGCCACGGCCACGACCATGCGCAACGCGAACTCCAGCGTCTGGGTCGCCGCGTTCTCGTGCAGCGCCCCGCTCAGGGGCACCGCCGCCAACGGCAAGTTGCCATAGGTCACGGCGTCGTTGGCGGCGTCGGCCAGCACGTCGACGAAGCGCGCCTCCCACTCGTGCTCGGGCATGTCCATGGCAGCGGCAATGGCCGCCTTCGTGCGCTCGTCCAGCGCCAGCGCGGTCGACGCCCGGACGGCCCGGAGCGCGACCTGCCGCGCCGCGATCGCCGCAGCCTTCTCTTCCAGGTCCATGGCCTCGTCTGCGTCGGCGCCTTCGCCTCGGCGCCGGTTCATCTCGGCCAAGATGCGGTGGCCGTCTTCCAGCAGCGCCTCGTACTGGCGCGCCGCATCGTCGGACGCATTCAGCGCCAGGAACGACATCACCACCACGTAACGAATGTGCTCGAAGCCGCGCTCCCAGAACGCGGTGGCCATGTCGTCTTCGGGCGAGAAATCGCGATACGGGTCCTTGCGGATCAGCTCGAGCCACGCCCGCAGCTCGTCGCTGGTCAGCCCCGGCAAGAAGCTGAACCGACGAAACCCGCTGGCAAACAGGTTGTACGGGATCTCGTCGAACGGGTGCAGCGGCTCCCACAGCACCGCGCCCCGCTTGGTGAACGAGTGGGGCTTCACGTCGAACACGAAGTCCTCGGCGTGGCGCTGGACCACCTGCCCGAGCACCTCGACGGTGGACGCAATCTGCTGCGCGGTGACGGGGTGCTCCCAGGTGTACTGACGCACCGCGGTCAGCGCGCGCTCGATGCTCCGAAACCCCTCTTGCAGCTCCGCGATCAGCTGCTGCTCTTCGGGGCTGAGCGGCTCTTCCTGCTTGGCTACCTCTTCTTGTTCGGCAAGGGCTGCCAGCTGGCTGGCAACGGCGGCCTTCTTCTGGGGCTCGACCGGCTCGACCACCCCCGCCGAGCCTTGAACCACGCTCAAGACGCGAGCGATCTCGTCGCGCATCTCTTGGGCGTTCTGGAAGCGGTTGCGGGGGTCCCACTGCAGCGCGCGATCGACCAGGGCCACCACGTCGGGGGCAAGATCCGCCTTGGCACGTGCAACGCTGGGGGCCGGCCGCGTGGCTGCCAGCACGAAGGCCTCTTGGTGCGAGCGCCCCTCGTGCAGGCGCTTTCCGCTGACCAAAGCGTGGAGCACGGCGCCGATCGAGAACAGGTCGGTCCGTGCGTCGATCCGGTCGTTGGAGCCGAGCGCCTGCTCGGGAGCCATGTACGCGGGGGTGCCGAGCGCGGTGCCCGCCAAGGTCGGGTCGACCCCGGCTTCACGCAGCCGGGCCACGCCGAAGTCGAGCACCTTCACGTACCCCGAGTCCGTCACGAAGATGTTCGCGGGCTTGAGGTCGCGGTGGACGATGTTCATGCCGTGGCAGACGGCCAAGAAGTCGAGGACGCGATCGATGATCTCGAGCGCGTATTCGACGGGAAGCGTTCGGTTGTGACGCTTCCAGAGCTTGTCGAGGGTGACGCCCTCGAGCAGCTCCATCACGAAGTAGGGGTCGCCCTCGTCGCTCTGGCCTTCGTCGTAGATTTCGACACGACCCGAGTGATCGACCGCCTGGGTGAGCTTGGCCTCGCGGATGAACCGCTGCCGCACCCCGTCATTCGTCGAGAACTCGCTGTGCAGCACCTTGATGGCGACGGCAGTGCCGGCGGCGTCGTGGCTCAGGTACACCGCCGCCATGCCGCCGAGGCCGATCAGCTTTTCGATCGGCCACTTGCCCGCAACGACTTGCCCGATGCGCTGCTTGGCGAGGCTCAGCTCGTCCTGAACTGGCTGCTCTGCGGCCATGGGGATGCCCCACCGGGACACGTCATCATAGAAGCGTGGGTGGGCGAGGCAAGCGCTTGGGCCTTGGATTCCCTTCGGGTTTTGCCGATCTGGCCGGAACGTGCGTTCAGCGCTGCGGGCGGCGTGAGCGGCTGGCGCGTCGCAGCGGCAGCGCAATCGCCGCAAAAAGCAGGAAGAGCGCGCTGACCCTCAGGCGCCGGGGCCGGCGCGGCACCGAGCAGTCCCCCCCGCTCGAGCCCGACCCCGAGCTGCAGCTTTCCCCGCCCCCGCTGTCGCCGCCCGAGCAGGTGTCCCCCTCGCCGCCGCCCGACGAGTCGCCGCTGCAGGTGTCGCCATCGCCGTTCGCGGTGGAATCACCGCCGCAGGTGTCGCCCTCGTCGCTCGTGCCCGTCGAGTCGCCGCCGCAGGTGTCGCCGTCGCCGTCCGAGCTCGAATCGCCGCTGCAGCTGTCATCGCCGCCCGATCCCGAGCCGCCGCCGCTTCCGCACGATTCGACGATCTCGACGCCGCAACTCACGTCGACGGGCGGATCCGCGGGCTCGGGTTCGTAGTACCCCGTGGTCGCGCCATAGCCACCTTGGGCGCCGTCGCCGCCGTAACCCGCGCCGCCCGTGGTTCCGCCGGACGCGCCGCCATTGCCGCTGCTGCAGCCACTGGTGTTCTGCGAGTCGGCCGTCACGAGCAGCGACACGGCCGGGCCGTCGACCACGCCGAGCGTCGCGACCGAAAGCGACTTCGCGCCAGCGACCGTGGCGTGGCGCGTGACGCGGATCCGATCGGCGCGCATCCCCGCCAGCAGGAACGCGATGTCGTCCGCGGTGCCGCACTCGAGCCCGGCCGAGGCGACCTCGCCGGGGCCAGCCTTCTCGTCGCACGGGGGCGAGCCGGGGCCATCGGGGACCGTGACCAAGGCGCCGGCAGCGCACGCGCGCGACACGCGTGCGCCGTTCTTGCCCGCGGCGATCGCATCCCAGATCGGCGCGACGCAGAAGTCCGCGCCGGACACGCCAGTGGCCTCTTTCTTGGCTTTCTCGAAGTAGTTTTTCACGCCGGGCGGCAGCGCGCCGGCACCCGAGGGGAGGACCGTCCAGCCGAACAGCGGCGTCGAACCACTGGCCTCGACCACCGCCAGCCCGCCCTGTTTCGAGAGCAGCGCGGTGCGCCGATCCGACAGATAGCTGCTGGTGCCGCTCAGCACCTGCCACTCGACGCCGAGATCGCCCGCCGCGGTCTCGGTGACGCCCGCCGGCCACGCAGCACGGCCCTCGGCGATGGTGAACAGCGTCACGTCGGGGGCGGCGTCACTGGCGAGCAGCGCGACCCCGCGCTGCGTGACGGTCGAGGGCTCGTGCACGCGCAACGGCTGCGAGAAGCCGGCGTCTTGGGTCAGGTCGTAGACCACGGCGACGAAGCGCGCGCCGCCGCTCTGGCCGAGCAGCGCCGCGTCGTCGGCCTCGAAGGCAACCCCCTGTTCGATGGCGAACGAGCTCAGCTGGGCAAGGTCGTCGAGCACCGCGACGCTGGCCGGCTCGAGGCCGGTGGCGGGCTCGAAGCTGGTGTTCTCGAGCGAGCCCTCGTGGGTCGCGCCGCAGGCAAGCACCGGCTTCGGCGGCCGGATCCGAGGCGCGGTGACACCGTCGAGGGCGGCGAAGAACGCGTCGAGCGAAGGGTCCACCCGCGTGCCGGCTGCGACCGGGATCACCAGCACGGCTCGCCCTGGCCCGCCCTCGAGCCCCAGCGACACCCACTCGGTGGTCCACTGGGGCGCCTGCGCGCGCACGATGCGGGCCGAACCGACGGCCACCGTCGAATCTTGGGCGGTGAGGACCCGACCGGCGGCCTGGGCGCCGCCAGTGACCGTCGTCAGGGAAAGCGCGAGCGCGAGCCGGCGGAGCATGCCACCCCACCGACCAGCAACGATCATGCCGCTGGGGCTTTCGCGGGTTCCGGGCCGCGGCGAGGACAGAGCCGTGAACGCCGGTTCGGCTCCCGGACTGTGCCGATGCTGCGTCACTTGGGTGCGCACGTGGCGTATCCCGGCGGCAGCGCCGGATCGGGCGCGCAGCCCGTCCCCGACAGGCAGGGTTTGCCGCCGGGGTGGCAGACCTCGCGTCGCGTTGCGCCGACTTGTTCGCTGACGCAGCTAGTGCCGCGTCCCAGAAGTTACGATCGGTGAACGCCGGAACACGGAAATAACCGCTGCGTTCCGTCCGTTCTCCGCGTGGCCCCGGTTGGACGGTGGACCACGCGGAGGTGGACGGATGCGAGGAAAGGTAACG
>JAKLKA010000176.1 GCA_023150915.1 Polyangiaceae bacterium | reverse complement strand
CGCTGGGCGGCATGGGTGGCAGCGGCGCGCTGGGCGGCATGGGTGGCAGCGGCGCAGTGGGCGGCATGGGTGGCAGCGGCGCGCTGGGCGGCATGGGTGGCAGCGGCGCGCTGGGCGGCATGGGTGGCAGCGGCGCAGTGGGCGGCATGGGTGGCAGCGGCGCCACCGGTGGAACCACCGGCAACACGGTTGCCTGCGGCACCGACAAGTGCGACCCCGAAAAGGGTTTCTGCTGCCAGCACTTCACCGGCGGGGCCTACCAGGCCACGTGCTACACGAGCAGTCAGACCTGTTACGGCGCCGACATCAAGTGCGACGGCCCCGAGGACTGCGGGTCGGGGCAGATCTGCTGCGGCACGCTGGTGCAAAACGGCGGGGGGTCTGGCTACTACACCGACTTCAGTTGCAAGAACTCGTGCAACTACGCCGGCGCGCGCGTGGTGTGTGGCAGCTCTCCGGGCGTCTGCCCGTCGGGCACCACCTGCAAGGGCAGCTCGATCTTGCCGCAGTACAAGATCTGCACACAGAACTGATCACTCTGCCGCGGCCACGTCCGCGCACAGGCCGGCGTGCTCACCCGTCGGGCGGCCTCGCGAAAAGCCGATCTCGCACGCGAAGGGATCTTTCAAGCTCTCGGCGAAGCCCACCGGAATCGAGCCGTCCCAGCTGCGCGCGCCGTCCACGCGCGCGCGGATGATCCCGCTGGGATCGATGAACCAGGTCTCGGGGTAGAGCTTGGTTCCGAAGGTGTCTCCCACGATCTTCGAGTCTTCGTCGATCAAGACCACGAAGGGTGGGTTGTCGGTCCCCAGAACGCTCTTCAGTGTGCCGCGCACGTCGTCGGCGCCGTCATCGGTCGAGACGGTGACCAGCGCGATGTCCTTGTGCGTTTTCACTACCTGACCCAGCTCGGCCAGCGAGGGCATCTCTTCCAGGCAGGGGCGGCAGGTCTTGGTCCAGAAGTTGAGGATCACGACCTTGCCGCGGAAGCTGGACAGCCGGACCTTCTCACCGGTGAGCGACGGCAGCTCGAAATCGGGCGCCAGTCGATTCCTGCCGGCGTAGTTCGGGGCGAGCGCGCACAGCGAGGTGCACACGCGCCGCGCTTCGCCGTCGCGCGCCGTTCGTGCGAAAGAGTAGACGCCGAATGCGGCGGCCGCCACCACCAGCAGCTGGGCGAGCTGTGCCGACTTCACCAGAGACCCTTTAGACCAACGCCGCGCTCGCGGCCATGGCCTGCTTCGCCGAGGGGCAACCTCGAGCTGGACTATCGGGTTAGAATCGGCCGGTGCCGCAGCCCCCCGACCCCGCACCGGCGCTGATCGCCGCGATGAACGCCCAGAGCGTGGGTTTGGTGGTCACGGCCGTCGGCGATCCGGATCGCCCCCTGTACGTGAACGCGGCTGCGGCCCGCCTCTTGGGATACGACCTCGAGGAGCTCGAGCGCCTGCGCCCGCGCGACTATCAGCTGGACATCGTCGGCGACGCTCGAACAGCCCACCTGCGCCGCAAGGACGGCTCGCTCTTCAGCGTCCGGATCGCCCGCGAGCGCGCGGGTGAGCAGCAGCTGGTCGTGTTCCGCGAGGGCGCCGACGCGCGCGCCGACTTTCGCCTTCTGCTCGACGCCGCGCCCGATGGCTTGGCCGTGCTCGGTCGCGGCGGGCTGATCTATGCCAACCCGGCGCTGTTGCGCTGGGTCGGGTACGCCGACGTTGCCACCCTGGCAAAGGCACGCGTGGCCGAGGTGCTGCACACCGACGACGTGCCCAAGGCAGCGCGGACTCTCGGTTCGCTGCTGGACTCGCCGGGGAAGCGTGCGGTCTTGCGCGTGCGCGTGCGCCGATCGGGCGGCGGGCTGTTCGAGGCCGAGTGCGTCGCGCACGGCATCGAGTGGGCTGGCGAGCGCGCGTGTCTGGTCGTGGCGCGCGATCTGTCGCAGCGTCAGCACGACCAGTCCCGGCTGATCGTCGCGGATCGCAGCGCGTCGGTCGGCACCATGTCGGCGGGTGTTGCTCACGAAATCAACAACCCGCTGGCCTACTTGCTGCTCAACCTGGAATACCTGATCCGCGAGATCCCCGCGGCTCACGGCGATCGCGCGCGGCTCTCTCAGCTGGCCGAGCGGGTGCAAGAGTCCCGGCACGGCGCCGAGCGGGTCGGGCACATCCTCAAAGAGCTCGGGTCGCTCTCGTCTCGACGCCGTGGCCGGCGCTCGGGGGTCGATCTGGGCGAAGTGGTGCGTCGCGCCCTCCACGCCGTCGAGTCGGACGTGGCCCCGCGCGCGGCGATCAGCGTCGAGAACGCGGGCGTGCCTCAGGTGGACGCCGATCCGAACAGCCTGGAGCAGTTGTTCGTCAACATCCTGTCGAATGCCGGCCAGGCCTTTGCCGCCGATGCCCCGAACGAGAACCGCATCGTGGTGCGCCTGTCGCGAGGCACCGACGGTGGGGCGTGCGTCGAGGTGACCGACAATGGCCCGGGCATCGCCCCCGAGCTCTTGAACCGCATCTTCGATCCGTTCTTCACCACCAAGCCCACCGGCACCGGGCTCGGGTTGCCCATCTCGCATGCCATCGCGCGCTCGTTCGGCGGTCAGATCACCGCGCACAGCGAGCTGGGCCAGGGCACCACGTTTCGCATCGTCTTGCCGGCGGGCAGCGCGCCGAAGGCCGAAGCGCCACGCTCGTCGAGCTTGCCGGCGCCCGCCATCCGCCGCGCGCGGGTGCTGGTGGTCGACGACGAAGAGCTGGTCGCCGAGACGGTGAGCCGCGCCCTGGCCGAGAGCTACGACGTGCGGGTCTCGACCAGCGCGCGCGACGCGTTGCGGGTGCTGGCCGAGGACCCGGGCTTCGACGTGGTGCTGTGCGATCTGCTCATGCCCGACATGTCGGGCATGGACTTGCACCGAGCGCTGGCCGAACGGCAGCCCGGGCTGGAAGAGCGCCTGGTCTTCATGACCGGGGGGGCCTTCACCCAGCGGGCTCGGGACTTCTTGGCCCGGGTGGAGAACCCCCGGCTCGAGAAGCCCTTCGAGCTCGACCAGTTGCACGACATCGTGGGCCAACGGCTCCAGGTCACGGGCTGAGATCCAAGGAACGTGCGTCGCCTCGGGTCCGAGCCCTTCGGAGGAGACGCATGGCTCAGATCGACACGGGTTCGCCGGCCGCTCGCGGGCGCGCAACCAATCACGAGTTGCCCCTGGTTCCGTTCATCGACTTCTTGCTCTGTCTGGTGTCGTTCCTGCTGATTACCGCGGTCTGGTCCCAGATGGCCCGGGTCGAGGCCTCGGCCAACGTACCGGGAAAGCAGTGCGACGACGGCCCGTGCAAGGACGACAAACCGAAGCGACTGCACGTGGAGATGAAGGACAAGAAGTTCGCGCTGGCCTGGAAACAGGGCGAGACCGTGGTCGCCACGGCCGAGGTCGAGCGGAAGGCGGTGCGTACCGAAGCGGGGGACGTGCGCTACCCCGACCTGGAGAAGCGCCTGGCCGAAGAGTGGCAGAGCCAGGGCGTGCACAAGAGCCCCACCGACGACAAGACCGACCAGGCGGTGCTGCACAGCCAGAACGACACCGAGTTCGGCGACCTCTTGGCGGTGATGGACGCACTGCACGCGCAGCGTCGCGAGCGGCGCGTGGGCAGCGCCGTGGCTCGGGTTCCGGCGTTCGCGGTCACCTTCGCCGCCAACTGACGAAGCGCGGGGTGCGTGCTAGCTTCCGCGCCCCGCATGACCCGCCTGGAGAAGCGCCTTTTGTCCCTGGTCGCCAAGGCCAGCGCCGACTTCGGTCTGCTCGAGCCGAACGATCGGGTGATGGTGGCGGTGAGCGGCGGGAAGGACTCACACTCGCTGCTCTACCTGCTCCGCGAGGTGCAGCGGCGCGCGCCCTTCCCGTTGTCGCTGGTTGCGGTGAACCTGGACCAGGGGCAACCCGGGTTCCCGCGGCATGTGTTGCCCGAGTACTTCGCGAAAGAGGGCTACGAGCACCGGATCGTCAGCGAAGACACCTACACCATCGTCAAGGACAAGGTGCCCGAGGGCAAGACGTACTGCTCGCTGTGCTCGCGCCTGCGCCGCGGAGTTCTGTACAACGTGGCCGTCGAGATGGGCGCGACCAAGATCGCGCTGGGGCACCACCGCGATGACGTGATCGAGACGCTGCTCTTGAACCTGCTCTATTCGGGGCAGATGAAGGCCATGCCGCCGCGGCTGCGTTCCGACGACGGGCGCAACGTGGTGATCCGGCCCTTGGTCTACTGCGCAGAGGTGGACATCGCGGCGTTCGCCGCCGAGCGCGGCTTTCCCATCGTCCCGTGCGACCTGTGCGGCTCCCAGGACAACCTGCAGCGCAAGCGGGTGAAAGAGCTGCTCACCGGCTTGAACGCCGAGAACCACAACGTGCGCAGCAACGTGTTCGCCGCGCTGTCGAACATCCGCCCGACCCATCTGCTCGACATGGAGGTGCGGCGGCGCTTCGGGGTCGACGAGGCGCAAGGGCCCGACGAAACCCTGGGCCCCGAGCCGGCCGGGCTCGTGCCCCTGGGGCTGGGCAAGCGCGTGGGGTAGCCGCGCCGTGGTAGGCTTGCGGGGATGACCGAGCCGGCGTCCTGGCAGGTCGACCCCCTCGACCCCCGCGCTCCACCCCAGGAGATTTGGGATCGCCTGTCGCCCGAGCAGCGGGCGAAGGTGGTGGCCAGCCTGCCCAGCGAGTTCGAGCTGGGCCCGCCCGAGGGCGATCATCATCGGCTGGCCATCGAGCGCGCGAAGGATCCGCTCCAGGGCTTCTTCCAGCGGATCGGCCGCAAGGTCTACCTCTCGTCGAATCTGGCCGTCTATTACCCCGGCGAGCGCGTATTTGCCCCGGACCTGATCGCCGTGCTCGACGTCGAGCCCCACCCGCGCGACCGCTGGGCGGTGTCGGTCGAAGGCAAGGGCCTCGACTTCGCGCTCGAGGTCAACGTGGGCGGTGACCGCGACAAGGACTACGAGCGCAACGTCGAGTGGTTCGCTCGGCTCGGCATTGCCGAGTACGTGGTGTTCGATCCCACCCGCCTGTTGGTGCGCGCCTGGCACTTGCCGGAGCCGGCCGCTCGCTCGTATCGCCCGTTGCTCGGTCAGGCCGGGCGCTTCGAGTCCGCCGTGCTGGGCCTGTCGTTCGGCATCGAAGAAGGTCAGCTGCGGTTCTATTACGGTGGCGCGGCAGTGCCCGAGACGCGAGAGCTTCTCGCGCGCGTCGAGCACGTGCTCTCGGACGTGATGCGGAAGTACGACGATGCGATACGCCGCGCGGAAGAAGAGGCCCGCCGCGCGGAAGAAGAGGCCCGCCGTGCGGAAGAAGAGGCCCGCCGCGCCGACGGCGCCGAGCGCCGCCTGAGCGAAGCGCTGGCAGAGATCGATCGCCTGCGGCGCGGGCGCTGACCCTTCAGCCGCCCGCCAAGAGCAGCCGCCGCTTGCGCTCGCGGTCCGGGGCCACGGGCGGCGTGGCCTCGGCATAGCCGCGACCGTCGGGCCGATGGCCCAGCTCGGCGAACGCCCGCTTGAACTGGGCGAAGGTCCCGCCGGCGCGCACCGCCGCGGCCACGGCCAGCCCCTCGGCTTCGCCGCCCTGCGACAGCACGTGCTCGACCCACGCCCACTTCGCGCTGACGGCGCGCACGTCGGCGCGACCGCGGAGCCCGCGGCGCAGCCGCTCGAGGCGCCGACCCACGGTGTCGACACCGGCGTAGGGCATGCCACAGAGCGGCGTGTTCTTCTTGGCGCAGAAGGGCGAGATACCGAGGGCGATCGGCACTATCTTGGAGAGCTCGGCGACGAAGCGCACGCACTCGTCGATGTCGCCGTCGGTCTCGCCCGGCAGACCGATCATCAGGTAGAGCTTCAGCCGCTCGATGCCGTGCTGTCGGGCGTGGCGCGCGGCCGCCAGGTAGTGCGCTTCTTGCCCCCGGCGCTCGATGATGTCGCGCATGCGCTGGCTCGGCCCGTCCAGGGCGGTGGTCAAGGTGCGGTGGCCGGCTGCCGCCAGGGCCGCGACGAAATCGCCGCGCAACCGATCGGGGCGCAGGCTCGACAGCCCGACCTGGGTGCCCCGCTCGGCCAGCGTGCGCACGATCCCCTCGATACGCGGGTGATCGCTGACCGCGGCCCCCACCAGGCCGACCTTGCGGGTGCTGGCCGGGATCTCGGCCAGCACCGTGGCTTCGGGCACGATGCGCATCCCGCCGTTGGTCGTGCGTCGCATCACGCAATACGTGCAGCCGCGAGAGCAGCCCCGCTCGGTCTCGATCAGCAGCATGTCCGACAGCTCGGCGTGCGGCGTGACGATCACGCTCTTGGCCGGCAAGAGCGCGTCGCTGCAGGCCGCGATGGTCGGCAGGCGGTCGGCGTGGACGGCGGGGACGAAGATGTGGGGATGGGCCGCGAGCTGGGTCAGCGCGGCGGCCTTGTCGGGGGCGTCGAGCACCGCCCGAAGAGCGAGCTCCACGATCTCTTCGGCCTCGCCCAGCACCACCGCGTCGACATAGCCGGCGAGCATCAGCGGGTTGCTGAAGGTGATGGGGCCCCCCGCCAGCACGAAGGGGTCGCGCGCGGTGCGCAGTGCGCGCTCCGGGGCAATGCCCGAGGCGTCCAGCATGCGTACCAGACCGGCGAGCTGGAGCTCGTACGCCACGCTGAACGCCAAGACGGGAAAATCACCCAGCGGTCGCAGGGACTCGTAGCTGACGGGGCTCTCGATCTGGGCGCCGGCGTCTTCTCCCCCGTCGTCCAGGAACACCCGCTCGCACGCCACCGCGGGCAGGGCCTGGATCGCCCGGTAGATGCGCTGGTACCCGAGCGAGCTCATGCCCACCGCGTAGGGCGACGGGTAGACCAGGGCCACGGTCTCGGCCGCCTCCTTGTCGAGCCGGCCGACCTCGTCCGAAAGCCGCCGACGAATCAGCCTGCGTGCGGTGTCGGACGGCATCGGCCCAGCACTACACCGGCATTGCGCGCCGCGCCATGCCGGTTCGGCGCTTCCGGTTGCGACCCGCCAGAGCGCTGAGCCATATTCCCGTCATGCCGAGCCAGCCGCCTCGCAACGACGACCTGGTCTACGACTGGAACGAGATCGCACGCAAAGGCCGGGTGATCCCCCGCGGCGTCGAGTTCTTCGACGAGACGTTGCGCGACGGGCTCCAGAACCCGAGCGTGAAAGACCCGAACATCGAGGACAAGCTGAAGCTGATCCACCTGATGGACAGCCTTGGCATCCAGCAGGCCGACATCGGCCTGCCCGGGTCCAGCAAGCGAGCTTTCGACGACTGCCTGCGCATGTGCCAGGAGATCGTGAACCACAAGCTGAAGATCCGCGTGGCGTGCGCCGGCCGTACCGTACCGGCCGACATCACGCCGATGATCGAGCTGTCGCAGCGCGCGGGCATCCCGGTCGAGGTCTACGCCTTCGTGGGCTCGAGCCCGATCCGCGCGCTGGCCGAAGAGTGGGATCTGGAGCTGATCAAGAAGCGCAGCGCCGAGGCCATCGACGTGGGCGTGAAGGGTGGGCTCTCGGTCTGCTACGTGACCGAAGACACCACCCGCAGTCGCCCGCAGGTGCTCTCGGAGCTGTTCCGGCTGGCGGTCGATCATGGGGCGTCACGCTTGTGTTTGTGCGACACCGTCGGGCACGCAACCCCCGACGGCGTCCGCAACCTGATCCAGTTCACCCAGAGCCTGGTCGCCGGCATGGGCGCGGAGGTCGGCATCGACTGGCACGGCCACAACGATCGCGGGCTCGGCCTGGTCAACGCCATCTACGCGCTCGAGTGGGGCGCGAGCCGGGTCCACGCCTGTGCGCTGGGCATTGGCGAGCGCGTGGGCAACGCCCAGATGGAGCTGATCTTGCTGAACCTCAAGCTGCTGGGCATGCTCGAGGATCAAGATCTGACGCACCTGGTCGAGTACTGCGAGACCGCCGCCCGTGCCGTGGGGTGGCACATCCCCATCAACTACCCGCTGGTGGGTCAAGACGCGTTCCGCACCGCCACCGGCGTGCACGCCGCGGCCATCATCAAGGCGCAGGCCAAGGGCGACGCGTGGCTCGCCGATCGCATCTACAGCGGGGTGCCCGCCGGCATGTTCGGCCGCCAGCAAGAGATCGTGATTGGCTACATGTCCGGTGCCAGCAACGTGACCTATTGGCTGCGCACGCGGAACATCGAGCCCAGCGAGGCTCTGGTGAAGGCCATCTTGGCCAAGGCCAAAGAGAGCGACCACATCTTGACCGAAGAAGAAGTGATGGCCGTGGTCCGGGGCCACGGCGCGAGCTGAGGCCGCCCTTTCCGCGCGGTCGCGACTCACATACTCTGCCGGGGTCCGAGGGAGGCCCGCATGAGCATGAACGCGACCGAGACGACCAACCACTATCTGACGCAGGCGTTCGATCTTCTCGAGCTCTCGCCGCGGTACAAGACGCTGCTCTTGACGCCCAGCCGCGAGCTGCGGGTCGAAATCGCCATCGAGCTCGACGACGGCAACATCGGCAACTTCATCGGCTATCGCATCCAGCACGACAACTCGCGCGGGCCCTACAAGGGGGGCCTTCGATACCACCCGGACGTGGACCTCGACGAGGTGCGCTCGCTGGCCAGCCTGATGACCTGGAAGACGGCCGTGGTCAACGTGCCCTTCGGCGGGGCCAAGGGCGGCATCCAGGTCGACCCCACCAAGTTGAGTCGGCGCGAGCTCGAGCGGCTCAGCCGCCGCTTCATCGATCAGATCGCCGAGCTGATCGGCCCCGACACCGACATTCCCGCGCCCGACATGAACACCAACGCGGCCGTCATGGCGTGGATGTTCGACCAGTACAGCAAACGCTATGGGTTCTCGCCCGGGGTGGTCACTGGAAAGCCCGTGGAGCTGCATGGCTCTCTGGGGCGCGACGCTGCCACCGGGCGCGGCTGCCTGATCGCGATCCGCGAGGTGCTGGCCGCCGAGGGCAAGAAGCTCACCGGCACGCGCTTCGCGATTCAGGGCTTCGGCAACGTGGGCAGCTGGTTCGCTCGGTTGATCCACGCCGAAGGCGGTCGCGTGGTGGCCGTCAGCGACGTCAAGGGCGGCATCTCGAACCCCGACGGGCTCGACATTCCGCGAGTCATGGCGCACCTGAAGGCCACCGGCAGCGTGGTCGGCTTCGCCGGCGCCACGCCGATTTCCAACGAAGAGCTTCTGACCTGCGCCTGCGACGTCCTGGTGCCCGCCGCGCTGGGCCACGTGCTCACCCGGGACAACGCCGAGAAGGTCCAGGCCAAGTGGGTGGTCGAGGCGGCGAACGGCCCCACCAGCATGGAGGCGGATCAGATCTTCGAGCGGCGCGGCATCGTCTGCCTGCCCGACATCTGGGCCAATGCCGGTGGCGTGACCGTGTCCTATTTCGAGTGGACGCAGAACACCCAGAAGTTTCGCTGGAGCGAAGAGCAGGTCAACCGCGAGCTCGACAAGTACATGGTCGACGCCTGGAGGTCGATTCAGACCATGATGAAAGAGCGCCGCTGTTCGATGCGGACCGCGGCGTTCGCGCTGGCAGTGAGCCGCGTCAAAGAGGCCACCGATCTGCGCGGGCTCGGGTGAGCTTGCGCCGCCCGCTGCTCTTCGCAGCGCTCGGGCTCGGGGCCTGTCGTGAGCCCGCGCCGCTGCCGTCGGCACAGGCCGAGCCGGCGGCAGCCCAGAGCGCGCCGGCGGCGGCCGCACCCAGCGCCGCGGCGGCGCCCGCGCCCAGGCCGTCGGCCAGCGCGAATCCCAGTGCGTACCCGTGGCTCGCCGCGGCCGATCGGGAACCGAAGGCCGTGGACACGCTGCGTGCGCGCTTCGCTCCGCCCGCGGGCTTCGTGCGGGTCCAGGCCGCGCCGGAAAGCTTCGGCGCCTGGCTGCGTGACCTGCCCCTGGCGGCGCCCGAGACGCCGGTGCGTTCCTACGACGGCACCACCCTTCACCCGGCCAGCGACCGGCGCATCGCCGCCGTGGTGGCGCTGGACGTGAGCCCCGCAGACCTGCAGCAGTGCGCCGACACGGTGATTCGCCTCCACGCCGAGTGGCGCTGGTCTCACGGGGCCCGCAACATGAGCTACCGCGCGGCCGCGGGTGTCGATCTGCCCTGGGCCCGCTGGGCTCGGGGCGAGCGCATCGTCCAGAACGGCGCGAGCATCCAGTGGGCACCCGCCAGCAAGCCGGCCGGCGATCACGCGGCGTTCCGCAAGTACCTGGACGCCGTGTTCGCGTGGGCGAACACCGTCAGCCTCGAGAAGCAGGCCAGGCCCGTGGCGCCGGACCAGATCCGCGCCGGCGACTTCTTCATCTTGCCGGGTAACCCTGGGCACGTGGTGCTGGTGCTCGATCTGGCCAAACAGGGCGGCGACACCGTCGCGCTCTTGGGGCAGAGCTTCATGCCCGCGCAGAACGCCCAGGTCTTGCGGCCCAGCGACGGCGGGCCGTGGTTTCGGCTCGATCCGTCGAAAGCCGTTGACACACCGTTCTGGAAGCCGTTTCCGTGGGGCTCGCTCAGGCGACTGCCGGAATGACGACCAAGAAGCCCGCCCGCACCAAGGCCGAAAAGGCCGAAGAGAAGCTCCCGCCGCCCGAGCGGCGCGAGCGTCGTTCGCTGTCGCACGTGGGCGGCGCAGTCGAGAGCGCGGGTCCCGATCTGGCGGCGGCTCAGGTGCTGAAGCGCGCGCTACAGGTGCAGAGCGACGAGGCCAGCACCATGCGCCACGTGCACGGCTTCCACAGCTACCCCGCACGCCTGCACCCCGAGACGGCGTCGCGGCTGGTCGAGGGGCTCTCCAAGCCGGGCGACACCGTGCTCGATCCGTTCTGCGGCAGCGGCACAGTGCTGGTCGAGGCCCATCGTCTGGGGCGGCGCGCGCTGGGCATCGACGCCAATCCCCTGGCCGTGGAGCTCTGCAAGCTCAAGACGCTGGGCCTGGGCACCCGCGAAACGGCCACCCTGGTCGAGACTGCCGCGGCCATTGCCGAGAAGGCCGACGCGCGCCGGCTGGCCAAGGCTGCGCCCACCCGGCGCTACGGACCGGAAGATCGCGAGCTGTTCGACGTGCACGTGTTGCTCGAGCTCGACAGCCTCAGCGCCGGCATCGACGCGCTGCCACGCGGCGAGATGAAGCGCGCGCTGTTCCTGGTGCTGTCGGCGATGTTGACCAAGGTCAGCAAGCAGCCCGGCGACACCACCGGTCGCAAGGCTCCCCGCCGGCTCTCGGGCGGGTTTGCCATCCGGTTCTTCGTCAAGAAGACCGAAGAGCTGGTGCGCCGGCTGGCCGATTACCAGAAGCTCGTGCTCGACCCGCGGGTCGAGGTCAAGGTCGCGCCCGGCGACGCGCGTCACCTCGATCGGGTTCGGGCCGGGTCGGTGGCGCTGATCGTGGCTTCGCCCCCTTACCCGGGGGTGTACGACTATCACGCGCACCACTCCACCCGACTCCGCTGGCTCGAGCTCGAGTCCGAGCGCTTCGAGCGCTTCGAGATCGGCTCGCGCCGCGGGGCACGCGGGAAGAGCTTCGAGATCGCGGTCGCGACCTGGCGGCGTGAGCTGGGCGCGGCGCTCCGCGAGATGGCGCGCGTGCTCTCACCGCGCGGCGCGGCGGCGCTGATCATCGCCGACAGCGTGCTCGCGGGCCAGGCCCTCAGGGCCGACGACCTGACGGAAGATCTGGCGGCGGCCGCCGGCCTCGAGCTGGCGGCCCGGGCCTCGCAGAAGCGGCCACACTTCCACCTGCCCACGCAGGCGGCATTCCGCAGCTGGCCGCGCCGCGAGCACGTGCTCTTGCTCAAGCGAGCGTAGCCGCGAGCCGTTCGCGGGCCGGCGCCGCGCGACAGGTCTCGACCCGATTGCGACCGGCGTTCTTGGCTCGGTACAGGCACTCGTCGGCCGCGACCAAGAGCTCTTCGCCCGACCGCCCGCCCTGGCTGGCGGCGCAGCTCACGCTGACGGTGACCGTGAAGCGCTCGCCGCCGTATTCGAAGCCGTGCGAGGCGATGGCGCTCCGCAACCGCTCGGCCACCACGCGCGCGCCGTCGCAGTCGGTGTTGCGCAAAAGCACCACGAATTCCTCGCCACCGTACCGCGCGACCAGGTCCTCGGTCCGAACTCGCGAGACCAAGATCGAGGCGAGGTCGATCAGAACCCGGTCGCCGGCGCTGTGGCCACGCGTGTCGTTGATCTGCTTGAAGTGATCCGCGTCCAGGATCAGCACCGAGGTCGGCGTGCCGTGTCGCGCGCTGAACGCCATCTCGCGCTCCAGCCGCTCGGCGAAGTAGCGCCGGTTGTTCACGTTGGTGAGCGGATCGCGAATGCTCGACTCGTAGAGCTGATGCGCCATCGTGCGAAGCCGATGCTCCACGGTGCGGCGCTCGTGATCGTAGGCCATGGCGATGAAGGTGGTGACGACCAGGAAGCTGGCGTACAGCGTGGCCTTCACCACCGCCGGGGGTGGCTGGTTCGCGGTCAGCGCACCGGTCTGAAAGGCGATGGCGATGGCCCCGACCTCGGCGATCAGCACGAACGTGAGCGCCTTGGCTCCGCGCGCGCCGACGAAGAACGCCGCCACCAGCGGAACCGACGGCAAGATGGCGAGCACCGGCGCATCCAGGCCGCCCGCTCCGGCCGAGGTCAGCGGAAGTGAAGTCGCCGTGGCGGCGATGGGCAGGATGGCGGCCTTGGCAATCGAGCGGGTGTGCTTGAGAACGAACGGGCCGACGGCCATCGCCGCCCAGGTCACGGCCACCGCGATCCAGTACGTGGCCGGGGGCGTCCGGCCGGTCGCGACCCGCAGCGTGGCGCTCACCGTCATCAGGGCCATGGCGCCGTGGCAGGCGATGACCAGGATGCGGGCGCGCCGCCGCGAATCGAGCACGTCGGGCTGGCCCGTGGCGCCGAAGTAGCGGAAGTACCCCTCCCACCATTCGTCCGGCGGTGGGCCGGACATCCCTTGGAAAGACCGAGCGCGCAGCGACGGGCTCTCGCCCTGTCCGACCACCGGACTCAGCGAGGGCATGGCTGCGCCCCGGTCTCTCGAGTCATTTCAAACGAAGAGAACGGTCGCTGGGCGAGTTCTTTTAGCGCCGGCGGCGCAGGAACATGGCCCCCAGGCCGGCCAGCACCCACCAGCCGGACGACGGCGCCTGTTGCGCAGGCACCCGACAGCCGCAGCCCCCGTCGTCGTCCCCGACGTCGAGGTTGGAGCCGCCGTCTTTTCCGGCTCCGCCGTCTTTGCTGCCGCCGACGCCGCCGTCCTTGCCGCCGCTCGAGCTGCCGCCCGAGCCCGCCGCGCCCGCGCTGCCCGCCGCGCCGCCCGAGCCGGCGGTGCCGCC
>JAKLKA010000175.1 GCA_023150915.1 Polyangiaceae bacterium | reverse complement strand
AAGCCGCCTTCGTCATTCAGCCCGCAGGCGGTCACCGCAGCCAGTGTGAGGACCCCCAAGAGCCAAGCGCCGCGCATCTCGATGAGTATACACGAGCTTCAGCGCGCGGGCGCGTCGGCGCAGCAGCGGAAGCCGGTCTCGGCACCGTGATACCACGCGTCGTGCTTGGTCTGCGCAGCGCGGCAATGGTTGCGACTGGGCTGCCAGTACGCACCCTTCATGGCGGGCTCGGTGGGGCCGGGGCGATCGCGCGCGACCATCTCTTCCAGGTTGCCCGCCATGTCGCGCACACCGAACGGGCTCACGCAGCGCGGGTGCGAGCCCGGCGGGGCGCGGTGGTCGATGAGCTTGCCCTCGGGCGTGGTCAAGTCGGCGCGGTCGGCGTTGCAGGCGCTGGCGTCGCGCTGAAACCCGTAGGGATAAGGCCGCATTTCAGGGCCCTCGCAGGCGAAGTTCCACTCGCTCTCGCGGCACGCGCGCTTGCCTTCGGCGGCGCAGGTCTTCTCGGCGATGCGCAGGCTGGCGTGGTTGTCGGGTAAGGACTCACCCTGGCGCGTGTGCTCGTCACGATCGATGCAGTAGCGCATCGGGCGCCGCTCGGCCGACAGGCAGCGCGACGGGGCGTACTCGGCGCAGCGGAAGCCGCCGAAGCGGCCCTTCTGACCGTCCAGCCAGCGCAGGCACTTCTGCTCCACCTTGGGGCAATAGTCGCCCTCGACCAGCACCATGCCCGAAGGGCAGGCGGTCACTGCGTCGGCGGCGGGTGCTTCGGCCACCTGCGCTTCTGCCACCTGCGCCAGGACACCGGGGTCCGGCGTGTGAGCGGGCGCCTCGGCGGGCGGCTCGGTGGCGGAGGCCGCGGGCAGAGCGCGGTCCAGCGAGCCCACCAGCGCGAGCGCGAGCAACGAGACGACGGCGGACGATGGCGCCAGGATCCGAAGCAGAGGGAGCATCACGCTCGGTTCCCTTTCAAGCGGCGTTCCAGCACATGCTAACACGACAAGTGCCCGAAACCACTCTTGCGCTGATTTTGCGGAGAGACAGCCTGGCAGCAACCGGTGCGGTCGGTTGCCCTCATGGCGCGGGCGGCAGGCCACGGGCTCGGACATTCCGTGACCGGGCACGCCCCGTGCTTCGAGCCCAGCCGTGATATGTCCGCGGCTGGCATGAAGGTCGTCCACGCCGCCGACTTGCACCTGGACAGCGCGCTCGGGGGGCTCGAGCGTTACGAAGGTGCGCCCGTGCATCGCATTCGTGGTGCGACTCGCGCGGCGCTGGTGAACCTGGTCGATCTGGCGCTCGACGAGGGTGCGGGCCTGGTGCTGCTCGCCGGCGACATCTACGACGGCGACTGGAAGGATTATTCCACGGCGCTGTTCTTTCGCGCGCAGATGCTTCGCCTGGCCAAAGAGGGCGTGAAGGTGGTCTGGCTGCGCGGCAACCACGATGCGGCCAGCCACCTGCAGCAGCACCTGGACTTGCCTGCCGCGGTCAGCGAGCTGCCGCACAAGCGGGCGGGCAGCCTGGTGTTCGAAGAGCTGGGCCTGGCGGTGCACGGGCAAGGCTTCGCCAGTCGCGCGGTGGCCGAGAATCTGGCGCTGGCCTACCCCGAGCCGCTGCCCGGGCTGGTGAACCTGGGAATGCTGCACACCAGCGTCACCGGGCGCGAAGGTCACGCCAGCTATGCCCCGTGCACGCTGTCGGATCTGGTGAACAAGGGGTACGACTATTGGGCCCTGGGTCACGTTCACCAGCGCGAGGTGCTGAGCGAGGCGCCGTGGGTGGTGTTCCCCGGCAACCTTCAGGGCCGGCACGTGCGCGAGCCGGGCGCCAAGGGCGCCACCGTCTTCGACGTGTCGGGGGGGCGCGTCGGGGGCGTCGAGCACCGTGCGCTCGACGTGGTGCGCTTCGGGATCTGTCGCGTGGACGTGTCGAGCTGCGCCAGCGGTGACGACGTCTTGGGGGCCGTGCGCGACGCGCTCACCGCCGCGGTGGCTGGCGCCGACGGTCGGCTCTTGGCCGCGCGGGTGTCGATCGAGGGGTCCAGCGCCGCCCACGCCGAGCTGTCGCGCGAGGCCGAGCGGTGGGTGGCCGAGATCCGCGCGCTCGGCTCCGAGCTTGCCGGCGACGATCTCTGGATCGAGAAGATCCGCGTCGCCACCCGCGACCGCGTGGATCTTGCCGAGCTGTGCGCCCGGGACGACGCCGTCGGGCAGGTGTTCCGAGGCCTGCAGGCATTGCGGGGCAGTGCCGACGCGCGGGACGCGATCACGCGCGAGCTCTCTGCCCTGGGCAGCAAGCTGCCGGCCGCCCTGCGCTCGGGCCCGCTGAGCCTGGGCTGGGACGATCCGGCCGCGCTCGACTTGCTGCTGGGCGACGTGGAGCAGCTGCTCTTGCCGCGGCTGATCGGGGGCGGCGACGCATGAGGCTGCTCGAGCTGGGCCTGGTGCGCTTCGGCGGTTTCACCGATCGGGTGCTCGATCTCTCGGCGCCGGGGCTGCACCTGGTGTTCGGCAAGAACGAGGCCGGCAAGAGCACCGCGCTCCGCGGCATCACCGCCCTCTTGTATGGCGTGCCGCACATCAGCGCGGACGCTTACCTCCACGACGAGCTGCTGATCTCGGGTCGGGTGCGCGCAGACGACGGCACCGAGCTTTCGTTCGTGCGCCGCAAGGGGCGCAAGAACACGCTGCGCTCGCCCAGCGGCGAGGTGCTCGACGAGTCGGCGCTCGCGCGGCTCTTGGGCGGGGTCGGCCAGGGCGTGTTCGAGACCACCTTCGGGCTGGACCACGAGCGCCTGCGTCGGGGCGGCGAAGAGCTGGCGCGCGGGGGTGGGGAAGTGGGCAAGAGCCTGTTCGACGCGGGCATCGGCGGCGGCAGCGTCAAGCGCGTGCTCGACGAGCTGGCGGCCGAGGCCGAGCGGCTGTTCACGCCGCGGTCACGCACTCGCGGCATCAACGAAGCCCTGCGCGAGTACGGCGAGGCGGTCAAGCGGGTGCGCGCCGAGTCGACGCGGCCCGAGGCGTGGGCGCAGCAGAAGCAGGCGCTCGAAGCCGCGCAGGCCGAGCTGGGGCAGATCGACGCGCGCCGTGCCGAGCACAAGCGCCTTCTGGCCGCGGCGCAAGAGCTGGTGAAGGTGCTGCCGCTGCTCGCGCGTCGCGAGATGGTCCAGCGCGTGCTCGAGCCCGTGGCCCAGGCGCGGCTCTTGCCCGACGACGCGGAAGCCCGGCGCACGGCGCTGGAGCGTGAGCTCGACGCCACGCTGCACGACGCTCGAGCCCTGGCCGAGCAGCTGGCCGAGATCGAGCGCGGCTTTGCCGAGCTCCGGATCTCGGACGAGCTTCTGCTGCTGGACGAGGCGCGGGTCGACGCGCTGCACGAGCGCCTGGGGCAATATCGTCGCGATCGCGTGGATCTGGGCAAGCGCCGCGGCGAGCTGCTCGCGGCCGAGGCGTCGGTGCGGCGGCGGCTGGCAGCGCTGGGGCGCAGTCTGGCCGACGACGCGCGAACGCTGGTCCCGCGGCGCGCCGAGGGGGCGCGGATCAAGGCGCTCTCGCGCGAGCGCGCGAAGATCGAGGCCGAGCTGGGGCAGGCCCGACAGCGCGAGGCGCGCGTGCGCGCCGAGGTCGCCGAGCTGGAAGCCAGCGCCCGCGCGCCGCTGCCCGAGCTGGCGCTTGCCGGGGCCCCGCCCGACCTGCTCGATCGGGCGCTGCCCAGCCTCGAGGCCATCGACGAGTTTGCGCGCAGGTTCGAGCGGCTGGAGCGCGACCGCGATCAGCTGGCCGCGCGGCGCACCGCCATAGAGGCCGAGCTCGATCGCGCTCGCGCCGAGCTGACCGAGATCCAGCTCGCCGGCCCCGTGCCCACCGAGGCCGAGCTTGCCCGCGCGCGGGCTGAGCGCGCCGCGGCCCTTGCCGCCGTGAAGGCCGCGATCGACGCCGGCCGGGAGGGCGCGGCCGAGGCGCTGGCCGAGCTCGAGCGGCTGGAGCGCGCCGCCGACGAGGTGTCCGATCGGTTGCGGCGCGAGGCCGAGCGCGTCGCGCGCTTCGGCGCCAGCGAGGCGCGCCGGCGCCACGCAGAGGGGCGACTGGCGGGGCTGGCGGACGAGTCGCAGGCGCTTCACGCCGGCGCGGCCGAGCTCGACCGCGCGTGGCAGGTGCCCTGGGCCCCGACCGGGCTCGCAGCCCAGAGCCCCCGCGAGATGCGAGGTCTGTGCGAGCGCCTGTGGCGCGCGCGCGAGCGTCGCGCCGAGGCGGCGGCCGCCCTCGACCGGGCCCGCGCCTCGCTGGCCGACGGGTCTCGCACGCGGGCCGAGCACGAGCAAGCGCTCGAGGCCTGGTCCACGCGCTGGGCCGAGGCCGTGGCCTGCCTGGGCCTCGATCGTGGCGCAGCGCCGGAAGAGGCGGACGACGTGCAGGCGGCGCTGGCCGAGCTGGGCACCGAGCTCGACGTGGCCGACGGCTTGCGCCACCGCGTGCGCGGCATGGAGCAGGCGTGCGAGGCCCTGGAGCACGAGGTCGCGGCCTTGATCGCGCGGCACCTGCCCACGCTGGCGTCGGCCGGCGACCTCGAGCACCAGGCCACCGCGCTGATCCAGCAGAGCCGCCAGAACCGTGAGGCCGCGCGACGGCGGGCGGATCTGGAGGCCCGCCGAGCCCGCTGCACGGCCCGGGAGCGCGAGCTGGGTGCGGCGCGCCAGATCCTGGAACAGGGCCTCGAGCGGCTGCTCGGCGAGGCGGGCGTGGCGCAGCGGTCCGAGCTGGCCGCGGCCGAGGCGGCGTCCAAGGCGCGGCGGCGGGCCGAGGCCGATCTGGCCGAGATCGACGCGGCGCTGCGCGAGCTGTGCGGCACGGCCGATCTGGCGGACGTCCGCGCCCGAGCAGCCGGCGTGAGCTTGCTCGACGCGCGCTCGCGGGTGGCCGAGCTGGAAGAGGCGCTGCAAGAGATCGATGCGGCCCGCGACGACGTCCGCGACCGCCTGAGCCAGGCGGCGCGCGGGCTCGAGCTGTTCGACGATCGGCAGACGGCCGCCGACGCGCAGGTCGAGGCCGAGGCGCTGCTCGCCAAGATCCGCACCGATGCCGAGCGGTGGGCCCGGGTCACGATCGCGTGGCGCGTGCTCTCGGCCGAGGTCGAGCGCTACCGCGCGACCCACCAGGCCCCGCTCTTGGCCCGGGCCAGCGAGCTGTTTCCGCGGCTGACCGGCGGGCGCCACGCCCGGCTGGCGGTGGACCACGACGCCGAGCCGCCGGTGCTGTGCGCGGTGGGGCCCAGCGGCGACTTCTTGCCCATCACCAGCCTGAGCGACGGCACGCGCGACCAGCTCTACCTGGCCCTGCGGCTGGCCAGCCTCGAGCACTATGCCGGCGTGAGCGAGCCCTTGCCGCTGTGTCTGGACGACGTGCTGATCAACTTCGACGACGAGCGCTCGCTGGCCGCGCTCGAGGTGCTGGCCGAGGTCGGCCAGCGGATCCAGGTGCTGCTCTTCACCCACCACGAGCACGTGGTGCAAGCCGCCCAGGCCGCGATTGCGCCCGAGCGCCTGACGCTGCACGAGCTGTCGCGGGGCGGGGCCCAGCCCAACGCGCTGCCGGCGCTGCCTGCCTGAGCTATCCCATGCGCTGGGTGCCGGTGCCCAGCGCGGCGCGCGCCGCGTCGATCAGCTCGTCGATCTTGAACCCGTTGATCACCAGGCCCTGGACGTTCGCGCCACGGATCTCGGCGCGGCTCAGATCCACGTTGGTCAGCCGCGCGCCCGCCAGGCTGGCGTTCTCGATGGTCGCCAGCGACAGATCGACGTCCATCAGCCGGCAGCCGGCCAGCTTGGCGTCGGTCAGCGTGCAGCCCGAGGCGTCCACGTCCTCGAAGATGGCCCGCGCGAACGAGACGTCGGTCAGGGTGGCCCCGCCGAGGTCGCAGTTCTTCAGCGTGGCGGACGCGAGCTTGGCGTCGTCCAGGGTGGCCCGGGACAGGTCCACGTTCTTCAGGCGCGCCTCGGACAGATCCGCGTCGGAAAGCTCGAGCTTCGCCGCGCCCACGTTGTCCAGCTTGGACTCGGTCAGGTTTGCGTCGCTGAGCCGGAGCTTGAAGGCCTCGATGTCGTGCAGCTCGGCGTGCGACAGGTTGGCGTCGGTCAGGCTGAGCGAGGTCAAGTCTGCGTTGGCGATGCGGCTGGCCTTCACGTCGATGTCGTCGGCGTCGAGGCCGATCAGCGTGGTGTTCTTCAGCCGCAGGCGCGAGAGCGAGCCGCCCTCGAAGCGCGAGCCGTCGAGCTTGCAGTCTTTGAAGCGCGCCTGCTCGAGGCTGGTGTTCTCGAAGCGCGCGCTGGCCAGGTTGGCTGCGTCGAAGCGCTGCGCGCCGGGGGGGAATACGGATTCGCCTGCCATGGGCTCAGTGCTGGCAGCCTTTCACGATGGGGCCGCCGGCGTCCAATGGCAGCGCGTCAGAGCGCTTTTGCTGCCTGAAGCGCCGCGGCGTAGTCCGGTTCGGTGGTGGCGTCGGCGACGTATTCCACGTGACGGATCACGTCGTCGGCGCCGATCACGAACACCGCGCGGGCGTGCAGCCCCTTGGCTGGGGCGAAGGTGCCCCAGGCCGGGCCGAACGCGCGGTCTTTGTAGTCGCTGAGGGTGACCACGTTGCTGACGCCTGCGGCGCCGCACCAGCGCTTCTGCGCGAAGGGCAGATCCGCGCTGATCACCCAGATCTTCACCCCGGGCACGCTGGTGGCCTCTTGGTTGAAGCGCCGCGTCTCGGTGTCGCACACCGCGGTGTCCAGCGACGGCACGGTGAGCACGATGCGCTTCTGGCCGGCCAGGTCCTTGGCGGACACCGCGGACATGTCGTTGCCCACGGCCGTCCAGTCTGTCGGCGCCTTGTCCCCCGCCTTCAGGCCGGGACCGATCAGGTCCACGGGATTGCCCTTCCAGTTGATGGCCCCTTTGCGTGTCTCCGGCATGTCCGTCCTCCGATTGGCGGCGGGATGGATGGGTCCCGGGCTCGGTGACGTCAAGCCCGGCTGGCGGCGCGCCGGCGGCGCAGCCCCGCGACTGCCAGCACGGCGAGGGCCCACGGGCCGGCGGGCGCGTCACGCGGCGCGGCGCCTCGGCACGCGCAGCCACCGGTCACGTCGTCGCCCGCGCTGGGCGCTGCGCTGTTGCCGCTGCTGCCGCCCGAGGGCTTGCCGCCGCCACCGCTGCTGGTGCCGCCGCCGCCCAGGCCGGCGCCCGCCGACCCGGCTGCACCGCTGGCGCCGCCGCCGCCGCTGGCGCCGCCCGTGCCGGGCTCGGTCACCACCACGTCGAGGTGCAGCGTGGCGCCGAACGGGCCCTTGCCGCTGCGATCCATGCGGAAGTCGCCGCCGTAGGTCCCGGGGGCGCTGGGCGCGACGAAGCTCACGGCCCAGGTCTTCTGCGCCTTGGGCGCGATGGTCTCGCCACTGCCCAGGGCGACCGGCGCCGCGGCGCCCAGCAGATCACCGCCGACATGCGCCAGCGCATAGCCACCCGCGGTGCTCCAGGTGGTGGTGCCGGTGTTCTCGATCACCCAGCTCTTCTGGAAGGTCGCGCCCGCCGCCACGCTGATGCTGCCGGTGGGCGTCTCGCTGGTCTGCTTGTCGTCGTCGACCTCGGGCGGGGTCGGGTTCTCGCATTGGTCGCCGGGCAGACCTTTGTACGCCCCCTGGCTCACCCAGAAGCTGGTGGGCCCGCCGCACGAGCCCGAGAACGGATCGTCCGAGGCGTTGCTGGCGTAGCGCACCTCGAAGTGCAGGTGCGGCCCGGTCGAGTTGCCGCTGGACCCGACCTTGCCCAGGTGCTGGCCGCACTTCACCTCGGCGTTCAGCGCCACGGCCAGCGACCCCTTCATCATGTGACCGTAGTAGGTGGACTTCCCGTCGGCGTGCTGCAGCTTCACGTAGTTGCCGAAGCCGCTGCCACAGCCGCAGCTGCCGGTGGAGCAGTGGTCGTCGCAGCCGTCGTTGACGAACACCACCTTGCCGTCGGCGGCCGCCACGATCCAGCGGCTGCCCGCATCCATCACCGGCCAGCTGCCGATGCCGAAGTCGCTGCCCTTGTGGCCGTCGTAGGTGGTGGCGCCGCAGTTCCAGTCTTTCAGCCCCCCGCCGCTGTCCAGATCGCGATACGCGGTCGGGTAAGGCTGCGTGCCCGAGGCCGGCAGCTCCATCGGAAAGCGATACTTCTGAGCGTGGGCCGCGCCGGTGAGCGCCAGCACCGCGAGCACGAGCCCGAGCTTCACGGCGCCACCTCGACCTGCCACGGCTGGCCGCTGCCGTCTTCGTAGCTGAGGGTGCGGCCGTCGACGCGGAGGCCCCCGGACGGCGGCGGGATGAAGCCCGACCCGAGCTTTCCGGCGACCAGCCCGTGATTGGTGAGCTGCGTGGCCTTTCCGGTGCTGGGCTGGACCACCCACAGCGACATCACCGTGCTGCGACCCGACACGAACGCGACGCGACCGTCGGGCAGCGCCACCGGCTTTTCGTCGGGGCCCGGCGCCGGGGCGAGGGGAGCCGCGCTGCCGCTGGCGTCGACCAGCCAGAGATCGCTCTCGCCGGGCTCGGCGCCGGCGCGGGCTTCCACCCGTTGCCCGCCCGCGAGCTGGGCATGCCCGAGCACGGGGCTGGCGGGCTGGTCGCTCTCGGGCAGCAGCGTGAGCGGCGCGGCGCGCTGCTCCGTGGGCTGGCCGGGGAGCGGATCCGAGGCGCACGCGAGGGCCACGCACGGGAGCAGCAGCCAACTTCGCATCACGCACATGATAGCGTGCCGCTCCGCCCCGGTCATGCCCAACCCACCGCTGCCCGAAGAAATCAGCATCGAGCTGGGGCTCGATGACGCCGACGACGACGCGGCGCTGCGCGCCCGGGCGGCGCGCGTGCTGGGTGTGCGCGAGCAAGACCTGCCCGAGCTGTGCGTGCGCAAGCGCTCGCTCGACGCCCGCAAGGGCAGGGTGCGCTTCCACGTGCTCTTGGGGCTCGGCCCGCCCCCCGCAGCGCCCCTGGGCGATCCGCCGCCCCGCGAGGTGGAGCTTCCCGCGCGCGTGGTGATCGTCGGCGACGGCCCGGCGGGCATGTTCGCGGCCTATGCGCTGGCGCGCCGCGGGGTCGCGTCGATGGTGCTCGACCGTGGGAAACCCGTCCAACCCCGCCGGCGGGATCTGAAGCTCTTGAACCAACAGGGGCTGGTGGATCCCGACAGCAACTACTGCTTCGGCGAGGGCGGCGCGGGCACGTTCAGCGACGGCAAGCTGTACACGCGCTCGCACAAGCGCGGCAACGTGCGCGACGTGATCGAGGTGCTGGCGCTGCACGGCGCGCCCAGCGCCATCTTGGTGGAAGCGCGGCCGCACATCGGCAGCAACCTCTTGCCGCAGGTGGTCACCGCGCTGCGCGAGCACCTGGAGCGGGTGGGCGTCGAGCTGCGGTTCGGGGCGCGGGTCACCGAGCTCTTGGTCGAGCCGGGCCGCCGCGCCGTGGCCGGCGTGCGCCTGGCCGACGGCACCGAGATCGCGGCGCAGGCGGTGGTGCTCGCCACGGGTCACTCGGCCCGCGACGTCTTCGAGTTGGCCGCGCGGGCCGGCGTGGCGCTCGAGGCCAAGCCGTTCGCGCTGGGGGTGCGCATCGAGCACCCGCAGCCGCTGGTGAACCAGATCCAGTACGGCAAGGCGGCGGGTCACCCCAAGCTGCCCGCCGCGGCCTACAAGCTGGTGGCCGAGGTCGATCGCCGCGGCGTGTTCTCGTTCTGCATGTGTCCGGGCGGCTGGGTGGTGCCCGCCAGCACCGAGCCCGGCGCCCTGGTGGTCAACGGCATGAGCCTGTCGCGGCGCGACTCGCCCTTCGCGAACTCGGGTCTGGTGGTGGCCGTGGAGCTGGAAGATCTGGCCCAGGCCGGGCTCACCGGGCCCTTCGCCGGCGTGGAGCTGCAGCGCCGGATCGAGCGCGCGGCGTTCGCCGCCGGCGGCGGTGCGCTCGCGGCGCCGGCCACGCGCGCCACCGACTTCGTCGCGGGCCGGCCGTCGAGCAGCGTGCCGAAGTCGAGCTATGTCCCGGGGCTGACGGCGGGTGACGTGGGGGCCGTGCTCGACGGCGCCGGGTTGCCCATCGCCGATCGCTTGCGGCGGGCGCTGCGTGAGTTCGACCGGCGCATGCGCGGCTACCTGAGCGACGAGGCGGTGCTGATCGGCGTCGAGTCGCGGACCAGCTGCCCGGTCCGCATGCCGCGCCACCCCGAGACCCTCGAGGCCGTCGACCTGCCGGGGCTGTATCCCGCGGGGGAAGGCGCCGGCTTTGCCGGCGGCATCGTCAGCGCGGCGGTGGACGGCCTGCGCATCGGTGAGCAGATCGCGGCGCGCCTCAGCCGCGCTTCAGCGTGAGCAAGGTGATCTCGGCCGGCGCCCCCAGGCGCATGGGCGGCCCCCAGTACCCCGTGCCGTTGCTGACGTAGATCAGCGCGCGGCCGAAGCGGTGCAGGCCGCTCACCACCGGCTGCTGCAGCCGGACGAACAGGTTCCAGGGAAAGATCTGGCCGCCGTGGGTGTGTCCCGAGAGTTGCAGCCCCACGCCGAGCCGATCGGCCTCGAAGATCTGGCGCGGCTGGTGGGCGAGCAACACCAGCTCGCGCGATTCGTCCCGCCCGCGCAGGGCCCGGGCCAGATCGGCGCCGTGCCCGCGCCCGAAGCGGCGCGCCGAATAGTCGTCGACCCCGGCCAGATCGAAGCTCTGAGCGCCCTCGCCAATGCGCACGTGCTCGTTGCGCAGCACGCGGATCCCGAGGCGCTCGAGCTCGGCGCACCAGGCTTCCGCGCCGGAGTAATACTCGTGGTTGCCGGTCACGAAGAACACGCCGTGCCGGGCGCGCAGCGCGGCCAGGGGCGCCACGTGCGCGGCCAGCTGCTCGACGGAGCCGTCGACCAGATCGCCGGTGATCGCGATGACGTCGGGCTGCAGCGCGTTGGTCTCGCGCACCACCCGCTCGATGAAACCCCGCTGGATGGTCGAGCCCACGTGCACGTCGGTGAGCTGCACGATGGTGGTGCCGTTCAGCTCGGCCGGAAGCCGCGCCAGCGGCACGCTGATCCGCTTGACGATCAGCTCGGTCAGGCCCGAGCGGGCGGCCAGCGTGCTGGCGCCGCCGGCGACCAGCGCCACCCCGGCGCCCAGCACACGGGTGACGGCCAGCCGGCGCTCGGGGTCGTCGGGGGCGGCGTCCACGAAGAAGCGGCCCACCAGGCCCAGGGTCAGCCGGCTCAGGTCCACCACCGTGAGCAGCATCACCACGATGAACAAGATCCCCATCCAGCCGAAGGTGGCCAGCAACACCGGGCGCATGCCTTCGCCGTGACTGCTGCGGGCCAGCGAGAAAGTGAGGGGGATGCTCAGAAACAGCGCGACCACCAGGCCGCTGAGCACGCGGTGCCAGACCACCGGCAGCGCCAGATCACGGACCAGCCGTGCCCACACGTAATAGTGCAGGCTGCCCGCCACCGTCAGGGCGACCGCGAAGAAGACGACGAAGGACAGCGCGCGCGGCACTGGGCCCTTTCATAGGCACGAACCGTTCGCCTGACCAGCCCCGGAGAGATCAGGAGTTGCCCATCGGCGCGACGCCGTCCCCGCTCGGGCGAATGCCACGCCGGCGACACCCCTAGTAGCAGGGCGGCGGCTTGCACGAGCAGTAGTTGCCGACGCAACTGCCGCCGGCGCACGGGCAGTAGCCGTCCAGGCCGCAATCTGCCGCGCAGTTCACCGTGCCGCCGCAGCCGTCCGAGACCGTCCCCTTGCACTGGTTCTGCGGACAAGGATTGGGGTTCGGGACGCAGGTGCAGACGTTGTTCGAGCAGGTGTTGGGCGAGGAGCACGTGCCGCAGCTCAGCGTGCCGCCGCAACCGTCCGAGATGCTGCCGCAGTTCTTGCCCTGGGCTGCGCAGCTGGTGGGCGTGCAAGTGCAGACGTTGTTGGTGCAGGCGTAACCCGGGTTGCACGAGCCGCAGCTGAGGGTGCCGCCGCAGCCGTTGGAGATACTGCCGCAGTTCTTACCCTGGGCCGCGCAGCTGGTGGGCGCGCAACCACAGACGTTGGCGGTGCCGCCCCCGCCGCAGCTGTCCGGGCTCTGGCAGCTGCCGCAGCTGAGGGTGCCGCCGCAGCCATTGGAGATGCTGCCGCAGTTCTTGCCCTGGGCCGCGCAGCTGGTGGCCGCGCAACCACAGACGTTGGCGGTGCCGCCCCCGCCGCAGCTGTTCGGGCTCTGGCAACTGCCGCAGCTGAGGGTGCCGCCGCAGCCGTTGGAGATGTTGCCGCAGTTCTTGCCTTGCGCGGCGCAGGTGGTGGGCGTGCAACCACAGACGTTGGCGGTGCCGCTGCCGCCGCAGCTGTCGGGCGCGGTGCAGGTGCCGCAGGTCAGCGTCTTGCCGCAGTTGTCCGAGATGCTGCCGCAGTTCTTGCCCTGGGCGGCGCAGGTGGTGGGCGTGCAGGGGTTGGTGCCGCACTTGTTGGCGCCGCCGCCGCCGCATGATTGCCCGGTGGGGCACGAGCCACAGTTCACCGTGCCGCCGCAACCGTCCGAGATCGAGCCGCAGTTGGCGCCCACGTCGGCGCACTTGATCGGCGTGCAGCCGCACTGATTCGCGTTGCAGATCTCGGGCAGCGTGCAGGTGCCGCACACGATGTTGTTGCCGCATCCGTCCGAGATGGTGCCGCACACGGCGCCCTGGTCTTTGCAGGTCTTCGGCGTGCAGCCGCACACGCTCACCCCGCCACCGCCGCCGCACGTTTCGGGTGGCTTGCAGGTGCCGCACTCCAGCACGCCTTCGCAGCCGTCGGACACCTTCCCACAATTGGCCGCCAGCTTCTCGCAGGTGGTGGGGTTGCACGGCGTGGTGCCGCACTTGTTGGCGCCGGCGCCGCCGCAGAACAGGCCGGGCTCGCACTTGCCGCAGTCGAGCTCGGCGCCGCAGCCGTCGGGGACCTTTCCGCACTGGGCACCGGCGGCCGCGCAGGTGGTGGGCTGGCAGCTGCCGCTGTCACCGCCTTCGGCAGAGCCGTCCACGTTGGGCTTGCCGCCCGTGCCGGCGCTGCCGTCCGGATCGGGCGAGCCCTTCAGCGCGTCCAGATCGGACGAGAGGCTGCAAGACGCGGCGAGCAGAGTGAAGAACGAAAGCGCAGCCGCCAGCGCAGCCAACCGACCAGACGAAGCCACGACCGCATGGTACGCGCTCGGCCGGCCCCCCGCCAGGGCCGAGTGCTCTCCCGATCGGTTCTCGTCAGGGCGACCTGCAGCGTCCGGCTCAGGAGCGAGGCGACCGGACCGGGGTCGAGGCGCGAGGCCCGTCTCTTGCCGCCATGGGCGCATCACGCCGCGGCCATCGGGGGCGGTGACCGGGGTG
>JAKLKA010000174.1 GCA_023150915.1 Polyangiaceae bacterium | reverse complement strand
GTGTGGCTGGCGCCGCCGGCGCAGGCGCGGGTGCAGGCGACGCCGGCCCCGGCGACGCGGGCGCCGACGCGCCGCCGCCGGTGTGCAAGTGCCTGCTCGGTGAAGGCCCTTACTGCGGAGCGCGAGCGGCGGCGGAGGCCAAGCAGAAGGGCTGCGTGATCCCCGCGCTCGAAGGTCACGCGGGCGACTTGCTGAAGTGCGAGAACGACAAGTGGTCGCTGCTCGAGGACTGCACGGGGAGCTGCAAATACACCGCGGCGAGCGCCAAGCTGGACGACCACTGCGAAAAGCCCGTTTGCGACTGCTTCGTCCAGGTCGCCTGGTGCGGCTCGGGTGCCGCAAAGGAAGCCGCAAAGAAGGGCTGCCAGATCCCACTTCTGCCCGAGCACGACGGCGACATCTTGTACTGCCCCGGCGGCAAGTGGTCGGTGAAACAAGACTGCCCGCTGGGCTGTGTCGAGGCGCCCACCGGGACGCCCGACTCGTGCAAGAGCTCGAGCAGTTACAAGTTGCCCTTCGATTGTAACAGCACGCGCAGCTGCACCAACGGCAACCATACCAACACGCACACCGGGAAGGATGAATACGCCTACGACTTCGGCATGCCCATCGGCACCAGCGTCCGCGCGATGCGCGGCGGAACCGTGCTTCGCACCCGCTATCCGTCGCCGCCGGGCAGCGCCTGCTACAACGCCATCGGCAAGTCGAGCTGCGCCAACTACGCCAACACCGTCGAGGTCAAGCACTCGGACGGCACCGTTGGCCTGTACATGCATCTGTCGAGCATCGCGGTGAAGGCCGGCCAGGCCGTGAGCCAGGGTGACCTGCTGGGGAAGTCCGGCAACAGCGGTTGGTCGTTCGGTCCCCATCTGCACGTGCAGGTGCAGCAGAACTGCGGCATCTGGTGGTGCCAGTCGATCCCCTTCAAGTTCGCAGAGGACTCGACCATCTCGGCTGGCACCGCGGTCAAGAGCCAGAACTGCCCGTGACCCGACGAGGTCGATTTGCGGCGGCGCCTGCCTCGTCGTAGATTCGAGCGCTCATGAGTCGAAGCGTGGTCGAGCTGCGATGAGCGAGGCAGTATTCAGCGCGCCGGCCGCCGGGGAGGTCCTCGCCGGGAAGTACTGCGTCGAACGGGTGATCGGCGCCGGGGGGATGGGTGTGGTCGTGGTGGCGATGCACCAGCACCTGGGGCAACGCGTGGCGCTCAAGTTCCTCCACCCCCATGTGGTTCACGCCGGTCTCGAGCGCTTCATGCGTGAAGCCCGCGCCGTGGCCAAGCTGAAGAACGAGCACGTTGCTCGGGTGATGGACGTCGGCACCCTCGACACGGGGGCCCCATACATCGTCATGGAGTACCTGGAGGGAGAAGACCTCGGTGCTCGTGTGGATCGCGGTCCGTTGCCCCTTCCCGAGGCGGTCGACTATCTGCTGCAAGCCTGCGTGGCCGTGGCCGAGGCGCATGCCCACGGGATCGTTCATCGGGACCTCAAGCCCAGCAACCTCTTCCTCACGCACCGCGCGGACGGGGTGCCGCTGGTGAAGGTCTTGGACTTTGGCATCTCGAAGTCGTCGGCGTCGGACACCCAGCCGGTGACCGCCACGTCCACCGGTGCGGTCATGGGGTCTCCGGCGTACATGTCCCCGGAGCAGGTCAAGGCGTCGAAGGCGCTGGATGCGCGCGCAGATATCTGGTCGCTGGGCATCGTGCTCTATCAACTGGTGACCGGCCGGCTCCCCTTCGAGGCCGAAAACATCGCCGAGATGTTTGCGGCCATCTTGCACTTCTCGCCGCCGGCACCCAGCGCTCTGCGACCGGATCTCCCGCTGGCAATCGACGCCATCTTTGCCCGCTCCACCGCCAAGGATCCGGCCCAGCGCTTCCAGAACCTGGCAGAGCTCGCCTGCGCGCTGGCACCATTCGGTTCGGCGTCGGCTCACGCGGACGCCGCGAGCATCGAGCGCCTTCTGGGGCAAGTCGGCGTCGCGCCTGTCACCGCGCCCGAGGCAGTCGCCGCCGCGCCGGTTGGGCAGGTTGCGTCGGCGGCGACCAATCAAGCACTGGTGGTGTCGACCGCTGGGGCGCGCTCCAGCAGCGGGTCCGTGGCGCTGCTGGCTGGCGGCGCGGCCGTGGCACTTCTCGCCGTGGTGGCGATCGCCGGCGTGCTCGGCGTCCGAGCGCTCACGGCCGGCCGCTCGGCAGCAGCGACGAGCGCGCTGCCCTCGGCACCCGCCCAGCCCCCGCCCGCCGGCTCGGAGGCGGCGCCGGCCGCGCCCGGTGAGCCAGCAGCCGCGGCGAGCGCCGCAGCCCCTGCCGCACCCGCGCCCAGCGCGGCGGACGCGGGCCCGCCGAGCAAAGTCTCGAAGCCCCGCGTCACGGTCACGAAACCCAAAGAAGACTCCTTCGGTTCCATGCAGTAAGAAAGTGGGCGTGATGCGTTCAATCAGGCTCTCGGGTGTCGTGGTCGCTCTGCTTTGCACCTCGTCTGGTCTGCTCGCGCAGCCCGCGAAGGACCAAGCCGGCGCCCAGGCGCTGTTCGACGAGGGGGTGCGATTGATGTCCGAAGGCAAGAGCTCGGAGGCATGTCCCAAGCTCGAGGCGAGCCTGGCCAAGTTCGATGGCATCGGCATCCGTGGCAAGCTGGCAGAGTGTTATGAAAAGGTGAGTCGCACCGCCAGCGCCTGGGCCATGTGGCGCGAGGTGGCCGTCTTGACCAAGAAGGCGAACGACGCGAAGCGACTGAAGATCGCCGAAGAGCGCGTGAAGGCCCTGGCGCCCCGCGTGCCCTACCTGTCGATCGAGGTCCCCGAAGCCCAGCGCGTCGACGGGCTCACAGTCAGCCGCAACGGGGAGAGCGTCGAGCCCGGCGCGTTCGGTGTGAAGGTGGCGGTCGACCCCGGCAGCCAGCACATCGAGGTCACGGCGCCCGGAAAGAAAGCGTGGAAGGCCGACGTCAACGTCGCCGAGGGCGAGAGCCGTGCGGTGGCGGTTCCCGCCCTGGAGTCCGAGCCCGAGAGCCCGGCCGATCCCAAACCGGCACCCTCGGTGACGCAACCAGCGCGCACTGCGTCGTCGGCGTCGTCGCCCTTGCGCACGGTGGGATTCGTCGCACTTGGCGTGGGCGCGGTCGGGGTTCTGGCTGGTGGTTACTTCGGCCTCAGCGCCAAGTCGAACTGGAACGGAGCGTTCGACGACGGCAACTGCGACGCGGCGACGAACAAGTGCAACGCCAAGGGGCAAGCCCAGACCGACGACGCGCGAAGCCAGGCGACACTCGCCAACGTGTTCATCGGCGGCGGCGCCGTGCTGGCGGCGGCCGGCGCCGCTTTGCTGATCTGGGCACCGAGCACGCGCGAAACGCCGACCGCCGCTCGCCGCGTGGTCGTGGCCGGCGCACCCACCGCCGGCGGTTTCGGCATCGCGCTCGACGGTCGCTTCTGAGGCCGACCGCCTGGCGCGGCCTCACTGCCAGAGCCGCACCAGGAACAGGTTGTTGCCCTGGCGGCCGCCCGCCACGATTCGGCCGTCGGGGGCCAGCGCCACCGCGTAGAACCAGGCCTTGTCCCCGCCGTTGCTCTGCCCGCCGCCGAAGACCTTGAGCCCCGGAGCGCTGTCGCCGCTGCCTCCGGCGTTGAAGCCCGTGTCGAGCTTGCCGTCGGTGTTCACCCGCCCGACCGGGGCCCACGAGTCGTAGGTCTCGTCGCTGTAACCGGCCGCGATGATTTTGCCATCCGGTTGCTCGACGATGGATTGGATGAACCACCACTTGCTGCCCGGTGGGATCGGAATGCTGGCGACGCCGTTCGTGCCAAAGGTCAGATCGGGCTTGCCGTCGGCGCCCAGCCGGCCGAGCCCGCCCGGCGCGACTCCGATTTGTCCGGTACCCGAGTAGCCGGCGACGACGATCTTGTCGTCCGCCGTGACCACCAGGTCGCGCAGCGACTCGAAGTCTTTGTCGAGGAAGGTCTCGCCACTCGTGCCGAAGGTCGTGTCCTTCTTGCCGCTGTCGTTGGCGGCCGCCACGAAGAAGTCCGGATCGCTCTTGGCCCGGGTCGCGCCTGCAACAGCCCGCTTGGTCGCCTTCTGGTAGCCGACCGCGCGAAACGCGGTGTTCGAATCCAGGACCATGTGCCCATAGCCGTTGAAGGCGCCGTCGAGCGCCCCATCTTTGGTGACTCGGACCAGGAACCCATCGGACGCGGTCTGCACATGGCCGGTGAGCAGGATCTTTCCATCGGGTTGAAGCGCGATGCCGTACTCGGTGGGGGCCGCGGTGAACGTGTAGTTGGGGGGAGCGAACGTCCCGCTCTTGCCGAAGGTGCTGTCCTTCGAGCCGTCGGCGTGGAGCTTCACGACCACCACCGTGTTCGCGTCGTTGCCGGCCAAGAGGATCTCGTCGGCAGGAGTGATCGCCAGGTCGGCCACGCGCCCCGAGGTCGGCAGGCCGGTCACCGAAAACCCGGCGTCGACGCTGCCATCGACCTTCAGCTTGATGACCTTCCAGCCGAAATCGGTGTTGGTGTGGATGGCAGCGATCACCTCACCGGTAGAGAGCACACCCAGGGCCCGCACCGACTCGTTCGCCCCCGCTGGGATCAGCAGCGTGCCGTCCTTGTCGAACGACTGGTCCGGGATGCCCGGTGGATCTTTGACCAGCAGTGCGAGCTTGGCGGTCTGCTTGGCAGACCCGGCGGTGCCCTCGATGGTCGGGGCGGCAAGCCCCAGCGCCGCCGTTTGGGTGGCGGTCAGCTGAACCGCGGCCTGGTCTTGCCCGCTGGGCACCGAGGCGGGCGCCGCCGTGACGCCGTTGGGAAGGCCGGTCAAGCCGAGGTCGACCGCGCCAGTGAAGCAGGCGGCGCGGGTGACCTTCACCGTGACCTCTGCCGTCACCCCGCGCACGATGCTCAACGTGGCGCTGGGCCCGGAGATCGTGAAGCCCGCCGAGGCGTCGCAGTCGCCGCCGTCGCCGGGGCTTCCCCCACCGCCGCCGGCGCCACCCGACCCGCTGGTGCCGCCCCCCGCGCCGGCAGTGCCCCCGGTCGCGGTGCCGCCGGTGCCGCTCACTTCGGTGGTGTCTTCGATGCCAATCAGTGACTGGCAGGCGACCAGCACCGAGATGCAAGCGAGCGAGAGCAGCGGGCGACGCGACATGGACTCGAGAAATAGCGCAAGTTCGCTCGCACCCCAAGCGCCAAGCTCACGGGCAACCGAGGGCCGCACGGCGATCGTCGGCAAAGCGCGCGCGGTCGTCTCGGCCCCCGCTCTTCGAGAGGTCTCGCGCCTCTGTATACAGCTCGCAAGCCCGTGGGACGCGCCCCGACCGCTCCATGCAGCTGGCGAGATTCAGCAGCGTGCCGACCGCGTGCTCGAGCTCGAAGCTCTCGGCGAAGCGCGCGCATGCTTCTTCGAGCTGGCCCTTATGCATCAGCTCGCGCCCCTCTTGAAACAACTGCTCGGCGTGCTCGCGATCGGACGCGGCGCTCGGGCGCTTCGGGCTCGTGCCCGCTCCGCGCGGGGGGGCTGGCTCGTCGAGGGACCCGCCGCTGCTGGCCGGCACGAGCACGGTCGTCGTCGGCGCGGGGCCTTGGCTTCGCGCGCAGCCCGCTGCCAAGACCAGCAATCCGAAGGCACCGGCGCGGGTGTGCCGGGTCATGGCGCCACCGGCGGCTGCCACACCAATGGGCCGAAGGCGAGCGCCGAGCCATCGCCGTCACCACCGCGAGCGACCAACACCTTGCCGTCGCCAGCCAAGGCGAGCGGCCGCCCGGCAACCGTGCCGATCACCTTCTCGGCTTCGAGGTTCACCACGAACGGTGCGGCCATGACCAGCGGTGGGGCGGTCGTCAGATCGAGCGACGGCGAGACCGTCCCTGGGAGCGCGCGCTCGGTGGCGCTCTCGGCATCGAAGATCACCAGCGAGCGCTTGCGGCGGATCAAGCTGCGGGCACCGAAGCTTGCCAGCACCACGTCACCGGGGGTGAGCGGGGCCAGCTTTCGGGTGGCGAGATCGAGCAGCTTGGTGTCGTTGCCAGGATAGAGCGCGAACAGGCGCACCGGGGTCGCGTCGGTCTGGTCCCGGCTCTGGTGCGCCAGATCGGCGTCGAGCGCGACCGTTCTTCCGCTCGAAACCAGCTCCAGCTTGGGGCGCCCCTTGGGCTTGGTGCAGGCGACCAAGAGCTGCTCGCGCTCGTGGTCCACCAGCACCACCCGCGCACCGCACTTCTCACCCGACAGCTCTTCGGCGGGGCCGCCCTTCCGAAGCAGCAGCCGGCCCGGGGGCTCGCGCACCACGACCCCCGCGCCGAGCGTGGTCACGAAGCCGGGCACCGTCTCCGGCTTGGTGCCGTCCACGGGCAACAGGCGCACCACGGGCTCGTCGCCCCGAGCGACCCAGGTGTCATAGCTGGCCACCGGGCCGCGGCAGGGGCGCGCTTCGGGTCGCAACGGCGCCGGCCAGGTCAGCTTCTTGTCGCGATTGGTGTCGTCCACCAGCGCGTGAGCGATCACGAAGCGACCGGTCGGATCCAGCTCGATGCGCCACACGTCGCCCGCCCCGGGATCCAGCACGGTCTCGGCGCCAGTGGCCAGCGCTCGCACGACCACCCGGGTGTCCTTGCCCTGCCCTCGGAGGTAAACCAGTCGGGATCCCAGGGCGTCGAAGGTCACGGCGCGATGGGGGCGGTAGGTCAGGGCATCACTGCGCGCGTCGAGCCCCAGCGCGGTGAGGTTGGTCTCGCTTCCGCCATCGGTGTCGATCAGGCTCACGCTGCCCGCCCGCGCGATCACCACCCACCGCCCCGAGTCGTCGTGAGCCAGAAGGTCGTCGATGGTTTCCCCGGCTCCGGCGCCTCGCGCGAAGTAGCGTTGGGGTGTGTCGCCCCCCAGCTTGCCGCCGGGCCCCAGCTCGGCTGCGACGTTGCCGTCGCCGTTGGTGTCGGTGCGGGCCTGGCAGAACACCACCCAGCCGCCGTCCCTTGCCACGCGCTCGACGATCACGGCGTGGGCCGTGCCGATCTCGCCGGCGGGCGCCCGGGGGGCGCGCGCGGCCGGCTTCGCCGGTGGCGGTGGCACGGCTTCGGGCGCGCTCGCGCTCGGGCGCGGTGCGGGCTTCGCGCTCGCGCTCGGCGGCGGCGCCGCGACCGGTGGGAGCAGCGGCGCCGCACACGCACCGGCCACGAGGGCTAGCAGGGGCGTCGGGAGCCGCATGCCGGGAAATGTCCGCCACGATCCGCTCCCGACGCAAGCCCGCGCGGCGATGCTATGCTGACTGCCCGATGAAACGCTCGATCATGCTGGTTGCCGGGCTGGGGGCGCTCGGCTGCGGCAGCAAAGACAACATCTCGGTCAGCGCCACCGTGAGCAACGTGAAGCTCACCGTCACCGAGCAGACGCTGGGCACCCAGCTCGGCGGTAGCTTCTCGCTCGAGCTCGAGGTCGGCGCTCAGGCAGAGCACGCGGCCACGGTCGAGCTCGGCAGCTTCTCGCTGGCGCGCGACGGCGCGACCCTGGTCGGCGCCCTCAAAGTGGTGCCCCAGGGCGTCACTTTTCCCGTGAAAGTCGGGACCGGCGACTCGAAGACGATCCCCTTCACTCTGGACGACTCGGCGCTCTTGCCCGCCAGCGACAAGGCGAATCTCTGCTCGGGCGACGTTCAGCTCGTGGGCGCCGTCACCCACGACCTGAACGGGGGCGAGACCAAGCCGCTCCAGGGCAGCCCCGGGCTGCCGTCGGGCTGCTGACCAGACCCGGCTGGCCAACACCCTCGGGCTTCGCTATTTCCATCTCATGGCACAAGAGGTCCACGACGCCAGCGCATTCACCAGCGACGGCGAGCGCCCCGAGGGGCTGAGCGAGCTCGCGCGCGCGGTGCGCGACTGGCGGCAGAACGAGGTCGCCGCCAGCGCAGCGAAGATGCCGCCTCGCAAGGCGCGTTTCTCGACCTGGAGCGACGTCGAGGTGCCGGATCTGGTGACGCCGGCAGACCTCGATCTGGACTATGCGCGCGACCTCGGTCTGCCCGGCCAGTATCCATTCACCCGCGGCGTGCAGCCCAGCATGTATCGCGGGCGGCTCTGGACGATGCGCATGTTCGCCGGCTTCGGCACACCGGCGCAGACCAACGAGCGCTTCAAGTACCTGCTTCGCGAAGGGCAGACCGGGCTCTCGACCGCCTTCGATTTCCCCACGCTCATGGGCTACGACTCGGACTCGCCGCGGGCGCTGGGCGAGGTGGGAATGTGCGGCGTTGCCGTCGACACGCTGCGCGACATGGAGGTCCTCTACGGGGACATCCCGCTCGACCAGGTGACGACGAGCATGACCATCAATGGCCCTGCGATCGTCCTCTTGTCTTTCTACATCGCGCTGGCGGACGTGCGCGGCATTCCGCGCGATCGGATCGGCGGCACGGTGCAGAACGACTGCCTCAAAGAGTTCATCGCTCAGCACGCCTGGCTGGTGCCGCCAAGGCCGGCCATGCGCGTGGTCACCGACATGATCGAGTTCTGCTCGCGCGAGGTGCCGCGCTGGAACACGGTCAGCATCAGTGGCTATCACATCCGTGAGGCCGGTGCGACGGCGGCCCAAGAGCTGGCCTTCACGCTGGCCGACGGGCTGGCATACGTGGAAGGGTGCCTCGAGCGTGGGATGAACGTGGATGCGTTTGCACCGCGGCTGTCGTTCTTCTTCGACGTGCACAACGACTTCTTCGAAGAGATTGCCAAGTTCCGCGCGGCGCGGCGGATGTGGGCGCGCTTCATGAAAGAGCGCTATGGCGCCAAGAAGGCCGAGAGCCTCAAGCTTCGCACGCATGCCCAGACCGCCGGCGTGTCGCTTGCCGCCCAGCAGCCGTACAACAACGTGGCGCGCGTGGCGCTTCAGGCGCTGGCGGCTGTGCTGGGCGGCACGCAATCGCTGCACACCAACTCGCTCGACGAGACCTATGCGTTGCCCACGGAAGAGGCGGTGACCATCGCGCTTCGTACCCAGCAACTGGTTGCCCACGAGAGCGGCGCCGCCAACACCATCGACCCGCTCGGCGGCAGTTATTACCTCGAGTGGCTGACGAATCGGCTCGAGAGCGAGGCCCTGGACTACATCCGGCGGATCGACGAGATGGGCGGCATGGTCCGGGCGGTGGAGAAGGGCTACCCCCAGCGCGAGATTGCCCGCAGCGCCTACGAGTTCGAGCGCCAGCTGAACCTGGGCGAGCGAGTCATGGTCGGCGTCAACGACTTCAAGCAAGACGAACCGGATCGCATCCCGACCTTGAAAATCGACGAAGCCGTGCAGAAGCGGCAGATCGAGGCGCTGGCTGGCGTGCGAGCCGGGCGCAGCAAGACCGAAGTCGACGGCGCGCTCGCCGCGGTGCGCGCTGCTGCGAAGGGAAGCGACAACCTGATGCCGCCCATCATCCGCGCGGCCCGCGCCTACTGCACCGAGCAAGAAATCTGCGACGTGCTCCGCGACGTGTTCGGAACGTACTCGGACCCAGCAGAGTTCTGAGCTGGGCCGAGGGTGGGCGTGATCAATCGGTCTGGAACACCACCGGGTAGTTCACGGTGGTGGCGCCAGAGGACTCTGGGAACTTCAACGACCGCGCGACCTGGGTGACGCAGGTGGACACCGCGGGCAGCAAGGTGCCCGTGCGTTCGGCCTTCACTTGCGTCACGCTGCCGGTGGCCCCGACCGAGAGCGTGAGCACGATGCGCCCGGAGCCGCGGGTATCGACCGGCGACGCGTTGTAGCAGGCCCTCATCGCCGGGCGAGAGCGGTTCATCACCTTCATGATCTCGGTCGCCGACAAGGCGGCGGTGGGGTCGGCGCCGGGCACGGGCGTGGGGACCGGTGCTTCGGCGATGGGGGCCGGGGTCGGCTCGACCGGGAGCGCTGCCGGCGGAACCGGCGCGCCCGATGCGCGGAGCTGCTGACACTCGAGCGTTGCTGCCCTGAGCTGGCGCTGCAGTCGCTCGGCGCGCTGGTGCTCGATCATGCCGAACACGGCCGCTGCGGCCGCCGCTGCCAGCGCCAGCAGCATCAGCGGCAAGACGCAGCCCGAGCTGGCCCGGTTCACCGCGGGGCGATTCGCCTCGGCCCGGCCAAACCACTCGGGAACCGCCGATTTTTCAGTCACGCCCGGCCAGTGTGTCACATCCCTCGACGCCGCGCGCGCTACACTCGTGCCGCCATGCTTCGCTCGTCGATCGCCTCACTGGTCGCCCTCTCGGTCGCGTGCTCGTCATCCCACCAGGAAGCGGCTGCCGGCACCGGTGGCAGCGGCGGCGGGGGCGCGTGCTGGGACGTTGCCTCCGCATGCCCCAGCTCCCCGCCCTACGAGGGCTCGCCCTGCGACCTGCCGGGCACCTGCAGCTACCCGCCGCACCCTTACGAATACTCGTGCCCCGCCGGCCGCTGGGCGGCAACGTGCATGGCGAACGCCGACGGGCAGACGTGCGTGCCGCCGTTCGGTGAGAGCTGCGCCTCGCCGAGCTCGACGCCCCTCTCCGACGCGATCATCGAGATCGGAGCGGGCGATTCGGCGACCGCGTTCGCCCCGCTGGCGGACGGCGCGAAGGTCGACGTGATCTGGGGGGGCCAGGGCTCGCCGATGGTCGCGTTTCGAGTGCGCGTGACCGGCAGCGGTGTCGGAGACTGCGCTCTGGTGGCGCACAAGCTGGCGCTTGGACCGTATCAAGGCGCCGAGTACAAGACCGCCGTGCGCTTGCACTGCGGCGAGTCGCTGGTGGTGTACGACATCTTGCCCATCGACCAGGCTTGTCCGAATCCACCCGTGCCTTCGGACGTGACGCTCACGGTGAAGGTGTTCGGCAAAGAGCAGAGCCTGAAGCTCGACTGGGCCAACGCGGCATGTCCGAAGGGCGGCGGGTTCGGCTGACGGCGCTCAGCCCGACGACGACGACGGCTCTTCTTCGTCGTCACGCTTGCTGACGAAGCCCGAACGGGGAACGCTGGGCAAGGTGTCCGAGCGCGGCGGCCGCGTGGTGGGGCGGGGTTCGGTCGTCGAGCGCACGGGGCGCCGGCTGCGTGGCGCGACGATCTCGTCGGGGTCGGCCGGGGGCGGTGCCACGCTGGCGCGCGTGAGGATGCGGTTCACTGCCTCGAGCGTGGGTTTGGTCGTGGGCAGATGCGGCTCGGAGGGCCGACGGCGCGGGGGGCTTGGGCGCGAGAGCGGTGGGGGGGCCACGGGAACGACCGCCCCGAGGCGGGCGGTGACCCGGGCTCGGTCTCCGAGCGAGTCGACGCTGATGCCAACGTGCTCGCTCATGCCCTCGCGCGCGTAGCGCTGGCAGGCGCGCACCAGTGCCGCGGTCAGGTGGGACAAGAGCCGCGCGGTCCGGGGCCGCCCGCTCGCGCCGATGAACAAGGTCAGGCCGTCGCGGGTCTTCGACACGTCGAAGCCGATCGGGAGGCCGACGAACAGATGCTCGAGCGGCGCCTGCATTCGCGCGACCGTGGCCATCAGGTCGCCGGGGATGCTCAAGTTACCCTGCGCCAAGATCCGGCCCAACTGCTCGGCGGCCAGGCGCTCCAGAAGTTGCCCGGTCCCGTCGCCGACCGCGGCATCGAGACCGAACAACAGCTCTTCCGCGTCGGCCACGTCGAGCGCGTCGGCGTGAACCGCAGAACGCAAGGTGGCGCGGACGTCTGCCGTGGACAGCCGCGCCTCGAGTCGGCGAAGCGTCTCGCCGACGGTGTCGCCGCTCGACTCGCGCTCGAACGACTCCACCAGGTCGCGGACGAAACGAGCGCGGAGCCCCGGCATGGTCGGGACAGGATAGGGTCGGCCCTGCGGTTTGAGAACGGGCCGGCCTCAATCTTGGGGGCGAAGGTGGGAGCTTCACTCCGGGCCCGGCTGTCAGCGAGGAAAAAGCGACCTATTCGCGCGAGCCCGGCCCCTTGCGCCCGGCCCGCAGCGCCGGGGCGAGCTTCAGCCGGATCCCAGCGCCCCGAGCGCAGCGTCGAGGTCGGCGATCACGTCCTGGGCCTCCTCGATCCCCACCGAGAGGCGGATCAACGCCGGGTCGATACCCACCTGCGCCAGCTCCTGATCCGAGAGCTCGAAGTAGCTCATCAGCGCGGGCTGCTCGATCAGCGTCTCGACCCCGCCCAGCGAAGGCGCAATGGTGGCCAGCTGGCAGGCGTCAATCAGACGACCGGCGGCAGCGCGACCGCCCTTCACCACGAAGCTGACCGGGTGGCTCTCGAGCATTGGGTAGTACACGCGGTCGACGGAGGGGTGCGCCTCGAGCATGCGCGCGACCGCGAGCGCGGTGGCGTTCTGCTTCTCCACCCGCACGGCCAGCGTCTTGAGCCCTCGGCCGATCAAGAACGCGGCGTGAGGGTCCAGATTGGCGCCCAGGACGCTGCGCAACTCGCGCACCAGCGAGACCAGGTGCGCGGGCCCGGCCACGAAGCCCCCGAGGACGTCGTTGTGCCCCGACAGGTACTTGGTCGCGCTGTGCACCACCAGATCGATCCCGTGCTCGCGAGGCCGAAGGTTCACCGGCGTGGCGAAGGTCGAGTCGACCAGCGTGCGCACCCGACCCTTGCTCTTGGCGATGCGCGAGAGCGCGCTGAGGTCGGTGCAATAGAGGTATGGGTTGGTGGGCGACTCGCCGATGCACAGGCGGGTCTCGGGCACGATCGCCGCTTCCATCTCGTCCAGCGCTGCCGGCCCCACCAGCGTGTGGCGCACGCCGAAGCGCGCGAGCGTCTGGCTCACGAACTGGCGCGTTCGCCGGTAGCAGTCGCGGAACAGCACCACGTGGTCGCCCGACTTGGTCAGCGCCAGAATCGAAGTGGTCACCGCCGCCATGCCGGTGGCGAAGGCCACGGCGTCGTCGGTGCCCTCCAAGGCCGCCACGCGTCGCTCGACCTCGCGCACCGTCGGGTTGCCATAGCGCCCGTATTCCTCGCGCTCTGCGTCGCGGTCCTCGCCGCGCATGTAAGCTTCGAGATCCGCCGTGTCTTCGAAGGTGAAGGTGGCGGTCTGGGCAATGCTGGGCGTCAGCGTGTGGTGTGGGCGGTGGGCATCGGCGCCGGCGTGCACCGCGTCGGTGCTGCTGGCGCCTTTCCGCGGGTGCTCGGCCATGTTGCTCAGTGTGTGAGCAGCTGGCGCACGCGCCCCGCGATGGTGGCGGCGGCCTCTGCGAGTGGGAGGATCTCGACCTTCTTCGGGTCGGGCTCGCTGCGCGGCTTGAACTCGACACCGCCGCTCTTCAGCGCCTTGGCACCGATGGTGACGCGCAGCGGCACACCCACCAGGTCGGCGTCTTTGAACTTGACCCCGGGGCGTTCGTCGCGGTCGTCGACCAGCACGTCGATGCCCTGGGCTTCGAGCGCGCGCTCGAGCTCGCCCACCGCGGCTTCGACCTCGGGTTCGGCGCCGAGCTGCACGATGTGCACCTGGAACGGCGCGAGCGCCATCGGCCAGCAGATCCCGTTCTGGTCGTGGTGCTGCTCGACGGTGGTGGCGACCAAGCGCGACACTCCGATGCCGTAGCAACCCATGACGACGGTCTTCTGCTCGCCCTTGTCGTCCAGAAAGGTCGCGCCCATCTTGCCCGAATAGTGGGTTCCGAGCAGGAAGATGTGCCCCGCCTCGATGCCGCGATAGATGCCGAGCGCCGAGCCGCACTCGGGGCAGGCGTCGCCTTCTTTGACGCTGCGAATGTCGGCAACCTGGCCGCTGAAGTCGCGCCCCGGCTGAACGTGCTTCAGGTGGTAGTCGGTCAGGTTGGCGCCGGTGATGCCGTCGACCACGGCGGCGGCGCTCTGGTCCACCACCAGCTTGCCCACGAAGCCCACCGGCCCGGCGAAGCCGACGGCCGCCCCGGTGGCCTTCTGCACGTCTTCGGCGCTGGCCATGAAGACCTCGCCCACGCCCAACGCGCGGGCCAGCTTGATCTCGTTCACCTCGTGGTCGCCGCGCACCACGGCCATCACCACCTCTTTGTCGGCGACATAGAGCAGGCTCTTCAAGAACTTGTCGGGCAGAGCCCCCAGGAAGGTGCTCACCTCTTCGATGCTGCGCTGGCTGGGGGTGTGGACCTTGTCGGCGGCGGGTGTCTTCTCGGGGTCGGCGGTCCGCGCCCCCGCCGGCGAGCTCGCGACCTCGAGGTTCGCGGCGTACTGGCACTTGGTGCATGCCGCCAAGAAGTCCTCGCCGCTTTGCACCAGCACCTGGAACTCGGCGCTGCCCGAGCCGCCGATGGCGCCCGAGTCGGCGTTTACCATGCGATAGCTGAGCCCCATGCGGTCGAAGATCCGGGTGTAGGCCACACGCATGGCCTCGTAGCTGGCACGGGCGCGGGTCTCGTCCACATCGAACGAGTACGCGTCCTTCATGCTGAACTCTCGGCAGCGGAGCAGGCCGCCGCGCGGGCGCGGCTCGTCCCGGAACTTGGTCTGGATCTGATACAAGTTCTTGGGCATGTCGCGGTAGCTCTTGATCTCGTGCCGAGCCAGATCGGTGATGATCTCTTCGTGCGTTGGCCCGAGGTGATAGTCCGTGCCCTTGCGGTCTTTGATCCGGAACAAGACCTCGCCGTAAAGATCCCAGCGACCGGTTTCGCGGAAGTACTCCGACGGCAACAGCGCCGGGAGCAGGACCTCTTGGGCGCCGGCGCGGTTCATCTCGGCGCGCACGATGCTCTCCACCCGCTTCAGCACCTTCACGCCCAGCGGCAGGTAGCTGTAGACGCCGGCGCCTACGCGACGGATGTATCCGGCGCGCAGCAAGAGCACGTGGCTCGCGCTGGTCGCATCGGACGGGGCTTCTTTGAGGGTCGGAAGCAGAAGTCGGCGGTAACGCATCGCGCTTCGGCTCCTACCACGAACCCCCCGGGAAACCGCGTTCTTGAGCAAAATAGTGTACTTTGCCGTGCCATGAATCGGCTTCAATTAGGCTCAATGCTGGATGCATTGCCATTCCCGACTTGTAATACCGGGAATTGCGGATAATACCTCGTGGAGACGAGATGGCAGCCCACCCCAGCTGGAAAGAGCAGCTCGGTCCGCGTATCCGCGAGGACTGGAGCCGCGAGATCGACGTCTTCGAGACTCAGCTCGAGCTCCGGCAGCTCGGCAAGATCGAAGAGAAGCTGTTCGCCGAGACTCGGCTTCGCCGGGGTGCCTATGGCCAGCGCTACGACAACGGCCAGCGGCACGACGGGCAGAGCCCACAGACGCTGGCGTTTCCGGCGCGCCCCACCAAGGGCCCCGGCACGGTCTGGGACGCGCCCGGCATGATGCGCATCAAGGTGCCCTACGGGAAGTTGTCGGCCGAACAGCTCGAGACGATGGCCGAGCTGGCCGAAGAGTACTCCGACGGCATCTTGCACGTGACCACGCGGCAAGACGTGCAGCTGCACTTCGTGCACATCGAGGACACGCCGGATCTGATGCGCCGACTCGCGGCCGTAGGCGTCACTACTCGAGAGGCGTGCGGCAATTCGGTGCGCAACGTCACTCAATGCACCAGCGCGGGTGTCTGCTCGGGCGAGGCCTTCGACACCACGCCTTACGCCCACGCGCTCGCGTTCTTCCTGCTCGGCCACGACGACGTGCAGGACATGGGTCGCAAGTTCAAGGTCGCGTTTTCCGGGTGCCGGCAGAGCGCGTGCGGCCTGACCAGCTTCCACGACATCGGCGCCATCGCTGCCACGAGGGTCTCGAGCGGCACGGTCTTGCGTGGCTTTCAGCTGGTGGTCGGCGGGGGGCTGGGCGCGGTTCCCCAGGCTGCGCAGCTGCTCGAGGACTTCGTCCCCGTGGCCGAGCTCTTGCCGGTGAGCCAGGCCATTTGCAGGGTCTTTGCCCGGCTCGGCGAGCGAGAGAACCGTCAGCGTGCTCGCCTCAAGTTCCTGGTCAAACGCCTGGGCATCGACGAGTTCCGGCGGCTGGTCCGCGAAGAGCGCCAAGAGCTGCGACCCGACCCGCGCTGGACTGCCTTCCTCGAGAACCCGAGCGACGGTGACGAGCGTCCGCTCCGGGCGGCCGCCGCGCTCTCCGCCCAGGTTGCCGACGCGGCGGGTGCCGAGTTCGCGCGCTGGCGCGCCGACAACGTGCGCGCGCAGAAGCAAGCCGGGTACTCCATCGCCACCGTGTCGCTGCCACTCGGAGACCTGACCTGCCACCAAGCACGGGCCGTGGCGAGCATCGCGCGCCAGTTCACCGGTGACACCCTGCGCACCACCGTGGATCAGAACCTTCTGTTCCGGTGGGTGAGCGACGCCGACTTGCCCGCTGTCCATGCCGCGCTCGCCCAGGTGGGATTGGGCGACGGCGGCGCGGGGACCATCGCCGACGTCACGTCGTGCCCCGGAACCGACACCTGCAAGCTCGGCATCTCGTCGTCGCGGGGGCTCTCGGCCGAGCTGCGCCGTCGCCTGCGGGTGGTCGAAGCACCGGCGGCGCGCGAGCTGCACGTCAAGTGCAGCGGCTGCTACAACTCGTGCGCGCAGCATCACGTCGCCGACATCGGCTTCTTGGGGGTCAGCCGCGTGGTGAACGGGCGTCGCGTCCCGCACTTTCAGCTGGTGGTGGGCGGGCAGTGGACGGAGAACGCAGGCGCCTTCGGCCTGGCCATCGGCGCCGTGCCGTCGAAGAACGTTCCCAAGCTGGTCGACGCCTTGGTCGCGCGCTTCACCGCCGAGCGGGCCCCGGGCGACGGCTTTCGAGCGTGGGCGCTGCGCGTCGGCAAGAAAGAGATCCGCGCCATGGTGGACGCCCACGCTCACGTGCCGCCCTACGACGCCGACCCCTCTTACTACGCAGATTTCGGCGACCCCCGCGAGTACACCATTGGCGACATCGGAGAGGGCGAGTGCGCCGGCGCCGTGGTCAGCTATCTCGAGATGGGCCTCGCGGCGAGCGAACGCGAGGTGTTCGAGGCGCAGCTGCTGCTCGATCAGGGGGATGCCGCCGGCGCCGCCGGGCGTGCGCTCAGCGCCATGCTGCAGGCTGCTCGGGCGTTGGCCCGTGAGAAGAGCCCGAACGTGTCCGAAGCCCCCGACGAGGTGGTCCGGGAGTTCCGAGCGCATTTCTACGAGACGAAGCTGTTCTTCGACCCCTTCGTGGGCGGCAAGTTCGCCCACTATCTGTTCAACGCTCACGCCGAGCCCCCGAAGGTCGCGACTCGCGATGCGGCGCACCAGCGGATCGAAGAGGCACAACTGTTCTTGGATGCCGCCCACGCCTGCCACGCCAAGCTGCTGGCCCAGGCTTCGAACACGGCGGCGGAGTGAACGCATGAAGGCCCGACGCATCGAGCTCTCTCTCCCCATCGAAGCCGAGACCCTGCCCGATCCCGAGGCCGTGGTTCCGGTGTTCCATGCGTTCATTCGCGATGGCGCCCTGGGTGAGGTTCTGGTGGACGTCGCGCGCTACGGCCACGTGAAGAACGCCCCCGCGGTGGTCCTGGTGGGCCACGCCAGCGACTACGTGATCGAGGTCACCCCCGAGGGGCCGCGGCTAGCGGCGGTCCGCAAGCGCGGCGCCGCGCCCGACGACCGGCGCCTGGCCGACGTGGCCGGACGCCTGCTGACCGCCGCGCGCCTGGTGCAGGCCGCGCTGCCGCAGATCCGCTTCCGGACCGACGAGCTTCGGCTGCGGGTGCTCGATCGGTTGAACGCACCCAACTCGGCCGAGACCTATCAGCGACTGGTCGACGAGGTGCTGGCGTTCGCCGGCGGCTGGCTGGGCGAGGTTGCGCTCGAGCACGGGCCCGACGCTGCTGGCCCGCTCGAGATTCGAATTCGGCGCGCGCACAGCGACCCGCTCGAAGCGCTCTGGGCCCGGCTGCCCTGAGCCCAAAGAAAAGCGGCCGGGCCCCTTTCGGGACCCGGCCTGTCGGGGTCGGGGGGAGTGTCGAACCGAATCGTCAGTTGCCGGGCGGCGGCTTGGCGAACTGCCCGGGGAAGGGATCGGCGCCGTGGCGCTTGTCCACCTCTTCCTGGTTCCAGGGGAAGCTGGCCCCGCGCTCTTCGAAGAGCGCCACGCCGATCACGCCCACGTGGCGGTCGTCGCCCTTCTTCGAGGCGTACGACTCGCCCACGCGACCGAAGCGGAATGCGGCAACCGTGTCGGTGCTGCGGCGCCAGCCGTCGATCTCGACGGTAGAGAAGCCGTTGATGATGTAGCCGCGGTTCGAGAACGCTCCGGCGCGGCCGTTGATCACGTCCAGGCCGTCCACCGTGGTCACGGCCTCGAAGCGCACGCCGGTGTTGTTCTTGATCTGGATGATGTAGCGCTGCCCGTGATCGCCCACGACGTAGGTGTTGCCGCTGGAGGTGAAGCCCTCGAGCGGACGACCGCTGCCGTCGAGCAATCGCACCGTGACGGCTCCGCGAGTCGAGCGACCCGAGCTGTCGCGGAAGTCGCTCACGCCGGCGCGGCGCGCCATGGCGCGCACGCCCTCGGAGTCGTTGTAGAACATCTTGACCACGTCGAAGGGCTGATCCGGACGCTCGCGGAAGAAGGCCGACGTCGACACGCGGCTCTCGCGGTTCTCGCCCCACTCGGTGCCCAGGCCAGGGCGCTCGGCCTTGGCGACGTCGCCGCTCATCGGTGCGCTCTCGGCGGCCGGCGACGGCGCGCCGGCGGGGCCTGCGGCCTTGGACTCGCCGTAGCCCCCAGACTCTTGGGCGGCGGGGGAGGCGGGCGCGTACGACTTCGACGCGCCGCCCGCGCACCCCACAGCCATCCAGCCCGCTGCAAAAACGCCCAGAATCGTTGACTTTCGCATGACTTTCTCCCGCTTTCGCTTCCGACGCCCGAGAAACGGCGGTCCCCTGCCGGGGCTTACACCCCCCGAGGGCCCCTTCTAGGGTGCCACGCGGCCGGCGCCCGCGTACACGTTGAACGCTCCGCCGCGAGAAAACCCGATCAGGGTCAGACTGGCACGTTCCGCGGTGGCCACCGCCATCGAGGTCGGTGCGGAGACCGACACCAACGCCGCGAAGCCGGCCACTGCGGCTTTCTGCACGATCTCGAACGAGCTGCGACCCGAGACGACCAGCACTTGCCCACGGCCCGGCAGCGCGTCGTCGAGCAGCAAGCGCCCCACGACCTTGTCCACCGCGTTGTGTCGCCCGACGTCTTCCCGCACGACCCGCCACACCCCGGCGGCGTCGGCCACACCCGCCGCGTGCAGCCCGCCGGTATGGGCGAACACGGGTTGCTCGGACGAGAGCCGCTCGGTGAGCTGCGCCAACACGGCGCGCGTGAACCGAGTCGCGTCGGTGCTCTCCCCGACCCGGGCCATCAGATCGTCGATGGTGCGGCGCCCGCACACCCCGCAGCTGGCGCTCGTCAGAGTTCCGCGTCGCCCGAGCTCGACCCGTTCAAGGTCGAGGCGTGTGCCCGGAGCCGAGGTGACCTCGAGCGTGTTGCCGTAACCCTCGTCGCCCGGCCGACCGCAATGGGCCAGGCCGCCCAGGTCGTGCCGGCTCTGGATCAGACCTTCGGACAGCAAGAGGCCCGCCGCCAGCTCGGCGTCATGGCCGGGCGTGCGCATGGTGATGGCGAACGTCTCGCCGGCGATGCGGATCTCGAGGGGCTCTTCGACCACCACCGCGTCGTCCAGCGACTCGGCGACGCCGTCGGCGCGGTGGCGCACGGCGGCTTGCCGGGTCAGCGCCGCGGCGCTCATCGCGCCTCGATCCGTTCCAGGAAGCGCGCCACGATCCGCTGGCCCTCGACCAGACCCGAGATCGAGGTCCACTCGTTCTTCTGATGCGCCTGGGCCTGGGTGCCGGGGCCGAAGTTGACCGCGGCCACGCCCAGCTTCGCGAAGCGGGCCACGTCGGTCCAGGCCTGCTTCGGCTCGACGGCGTGGACCCCGCTGGCTGCCAGGGCCTCGACCAAGGGGTGGTGCCGAAGGGGCGGCGCTGCCGGCGACAGATCGATGAACTCGACGTCGGCCTCGCCGGCGACCAGCGCCAGGATCTCTTCCTGCACCCGCGCGAGATCGCGGTCGGGCCCGAAGCGGCGGTTCAAGTTGAGCTCGAACTGATCGGGGATGATGTTGCGCCCGCGCCCGCCGCCCGCCATCGTCGCGCTGGTCACGTGGGCCCATTCGAGGTCGTCGATGCTCACCCGCTCGGGCTGGAGAGCACCGAGGCGCGCGAGCAGGCCAGCGGCCTTGTGAATCGCGTTGTCGCCCTGCCACGGCCGTGCCGAGTGGGCCGTGCGCCCCAAGAAGCGCACCTTGGCGTGGACCGAGCCGCTGCAGCCGAGCTGCAACTTGTTGTCGCTGGGCTCGAGCGCGATGGCGAACTCCACGCGGGAAAGCTCCGGATCTTCGTCGAGCACCACGCCCAGCTCGTTCTCGGCGTAGGGACCTTCTTCGCGCGCGTAGAACACCAGCGTCAGATCGACCCGCGGGCGGTCGGGGCGCTCTGCCAGGTCCAGCATCAAAGTGAGCCCGCTCTTCATGTCGGCGGCGCCGGGGCCGTAGAGGCGATCACCTTCGATGCGCGGCGGGTGCTCGTGCTCGGTTCGGACCACGTCCAGGTGTCCGATCAGGGCCACGTTGGGCCCGCCCGTGCCGCGCGTGAGCGGGACCACCAACGAATCGCCGAAGCGTCGCACCGGAGCAGCAAGCGGCAGTGCCGAGACGCGCGCGGCGACGGCGTCGCACAGCAGGCGCTCGTCCCCGATGAAGGAAGGGGTCTGGCAGAGCCAGAGCAGCGTTTGGGCGAGCCGCATCAGACCGGAACGTTGAACTCTCGGAGGGCAGCGTTCAAGCTCGTCTTCTTGTCGGTGCTGTCTTTGCGCTGCCCGATGATCAGCGCGCAGGGCACCATGTACTCGCCAGCCGGGAACTTCTTGGGCCGCATGCCGGGGATGACCACGCTTCGGGCGGGGACCCGGCCGCGGTGCTCGATCGGCTCGCTGCCCGTGACGTCGACGATGGCGGTCGAGGCGGTGAGGGTCACGCCGGCGCCGACCACCGCCTCGCTCTCGATCAGGACCCCCTCGACGATGATGGCCCGCGAGCCGATGAAGCAGCCGTCTTCCACGATCACCGGCTGCGCCCCCGGGGGCTCGAGCACCCCGCCGATGCCCACGCCGCCCGACAGGTGGCAGTTCTTGCCGATCTGCGCGCACGACCCCACCGTTGCCCAGGTGTCGACCATGGTGCCGCTGCCCACCCAGGCACCAATGTTGACGTAACCGGGCATGATGATGGCCCCGGCTTCGACGAACGCGCCGTAGCGCACCGTCCCGGGGGGGACCACGCGCACGCCCGCGGCGGCAAGACCTTGTTTGAGCGGGATCTTGTCGTGAAACTCGATGGGGCCGGCGCGCAGGCGGCGCATCTCGGTGACGCCGAAGTAGAGCAGCACCGCTTGCTTCACCCAGGCGTGGGTCTCCCACTTTCCGGCGGCCACGGGCGACGCCACCCGGATCGCGCCCGAGTCGAGCAGGGCGATGGCTTCGTGGACGGCTGCCCGGTGCCGCGGCTCTTCCAGCAGTTTCCTGTCAGCGAACGCGGACTCGATCAGCGGGCGGACTTCGGAAGCTTCCACGGCGGCTCGGGACATAGCCCGGTTCGCGCGGGGGCTGTACCAAATCCGTCATGGGGGCAGCCTCGATCGGAAGTCCCGAGGCCATGCGCGGTCGCCGCCGCCCGGGAGAGGAGTCGGTGACAGTGGCCGGGGCGGTGACGGCGGCGGCGGCCGTGGCGGGCTCTGTCAAAGAGCGAGGCAGCGCGAAGGCCAAGTGATCGATCACGCGTGCCTTTGCGGCCACCGTCCGGCCCGACTACCAATCAGGGCTGGTCATGGGGGCAGCGTGACCGAGAAGCGGGGCGCCGCGTCGTCCCACACCAGACCCAGGCCGCACGCCTGCGCCGCGGCCCGGGCGCACGACAGGGTGGGCGCGAACACAGCCACCGTGGGAAGCGCCACCGTCTCGGTGCCCGCGGCCTCGACGCCGATCACCAGACACGCGGAGGTGCCGCGGCTGACCACCGGGGTCTTGCCCGAGTGCCGGTGCACCAGGCTGGCGCCAATGCCAAGCACCAAAGCGCAGACGCGCGGGTTGACCAGGACCTCGCCGGTGAGGTCCGCGGCCACGCGCACCTCGATCTGCGCGCTGGCGTCCCGCGAGACCCGCGCATGACGGAGCAGCTCGGACAGATCCAACGGGAAGCGACTGCCGCGCACCGCGTCGTCCAAGAGGTCCACGAGCGCGCGCCCTGCCTCGAGCTCGCCCGAAAGGCGAGCCACGTCTTGTTCGAGCCCAAGGCGGGCCTTGGCGTTGACGGGTTTGCCCAGCGCCGCGGTCAGCACCTGCTCGAGCTCGCGGGTGCGCGGCCCCAGCCACCCGAGCAGCTCGTCGACCGCCGTGCGATCGGCAAGACGCAGCGCGACCCGGTCGAGCGCTTCCCGGGCACTCGACTCGATGGCCGCGCACGAGTCGCGCACGTCGGGCAGCACGCTCTCGATGGAGCGCGGCCCGATGCGCACGCTATGCAGCCCCTGCGCCAGGTTCTTCACGCTGCCCAGCGAGTCGCGGAAATGTCCGAGCGCTGCCTCGAGCTCTTGCGGCTCGTCGGCGTTCCGGCTGGGCCTGCCGCTCTCCATCCCGGCGAATTGTGGGGCTCAGAGCAGGTCGTGGCCAGGGAAGAAGTAGGCGCACTCTTTGACGCCGTTTTCTTCCGAGTCGGAGCCGTGGCAGGCGTTCTCGCCCACGTTGCTTCCGTACAACTTACGAATCGTGCCGTCGGCGGCCTTCGCCGGATCGGTGGCGCCGATCACATCACGATAGTGCTGCACGGCGTTGTCACGCTGCAAGGCGACCAGCACGACCGGCCCTCGGGTCATGAAGGTGCAGAGCTCGCCGAAGAACGGGCGCTCGCGGTGGACCGCGTAGAAGCCCTCGGCCTGAGGCCGCGTCAGGTGCGCCTGGCGCATCGCCACCACCTGGAAGCCCTCGTCCAGCAACCGCTGGAGAATGTGACCCTGGACCCGCTTCTCGACGGCGTCCGGCTTGATGATGCAGAGCGTTCGCTGACTCGCCATTGCTTACTCCGGTGACTTCGCTGGTTTGCCCCGCCCGCTTGGGCCCGGGCTCTTACGGCATGGCCGGCGCCTGATCAACAGAGAACTGCCCCCTGACCACCCGGACAGTGAAGATTGTACGGTTTCGGAGCGGCATCAGCTCGAAGCGCACTGCTGCAAGAAATGCGAGCGCTCGCGAGCGGTGGTCCAGCGCCGCAAGGTTTCGACCACCCGCGGGTCGTTCTGGGCGAGCTTCTCGAACAAGTAGTCTTGGATGCCCTTGTGCACGCGGCACCAGTCGCTCTCGCGCATGCGGCCGTGAAGCGAGCCTTGGGTCTCGTAGTTGTGCACCGGGCAGATTCCGCAATAGGTGGCGTAGGTGCAGCTCACGCAGTCCGGCTGCGCGTCCAGGTTCGACGCGGCCACCATGGCCCGCACCGTGTCGTTCATCATCAGCTCGCGGTACTTGGTTTCGCCGGCGCGGCCGATCAAGAACAGGTCGTCCCCCATTTCGTGCAGCATGCGGCCTTCGTCGCAGGTGAACAGGCCGCCATCGTAGTTGTACGCCAGCTGGCCGATGCCCGCGCCGCAGGGCGAACGGATGTCCAAGAAGTTGGGGTCGTCTGCGGTCAGGATCTTGGTCAAGAAGATGGAGGCGTAGCGCTCGAGGATCTCGGAGCCCGCGGCGTTCTTCTCGAGCATGTAGTCGACGGCTTCTCGGTAGAAGTCGAGGTAGGTCTTGCGGGTGTACTCGATCTTGTGTCCGGTCTCGCTCGCGAAGCCGAACGGGTCGAGGGGACGCAGGAACAGCGCGCGGCAGCCGAGCTCGAGGTAAGTGTCGACGATCTGGCGCGGCTGATCGAGGGCGGCGCGGGTGACCGTGATCAACGCCTCGACGTGGTACAGCGTCGGGTCGAGCCCGAGGTCCTGATAGCGCTGGTTGATGGCCCGGATCCAACGCGCGGCTTGGGCGAACGCGCTGCCCCCAGCCAAGATGCGCTGCTTGTCGTGTAGCGCGGCGGGGCCGTCGATACTGGTGCAGATCTGCACCTTGTGCTTCACCAAGTAGTCGAGCCGCTCGTCGTCCATCAGCGACAGGTTCGAGACCATGGTGAACTCGAGCTCTTTGCCGTAGGCGCGGTTCTTGGTGAGGGCGTACTCGATGGCGTGCTGAACCACCGGAAAATTGGCCAGCGGCTCGCCCCCTTGGAACTCGAGGGTGATGCGCGGCGCGGTGGAGCGCAGCGCCAGGTCCACGCACTTCTCGGCGGTCTCGCGCGACATGTCGGTGTCCACCCGGTCCATCGGCGCGCGGCTGGCGTGGCAGTACACGCAGGTTGCGTTGCAGCGCAAAGTCACCACCAGCACGTGCAGGTTCGGACCGTGACGCAAGAACGACTTCTTGTTGCGCACCCGGTCGGCGAGGGCGACGGTGTCGAGCGAATCGACCAGGAAGTTCCTTTCGCGCAAGCGGGCTTCGAGGGCCGAGCCCTGCTCGAGCTTGCCGGCCATCAGCTCGGCGAGCTCTGCCTCGCTGACGAACACCCAGTCGCCGAAGTGGGTGGTGAGCAACACGGCGCCGCCAACCTTGCGATGGCGGAGCGGCATCAAGTTCTCGGGGCGCCGGGGCCGAGCGGCGAGCTTCGTGAGCTGCATCGCGAGAAGCGTAGCGTGCTACGCTTCCAATGTGCAGGCCGCGCGGCGACTGGATCTGAAGCTGGGCTTCGCCTGCAACAACCGCTGTCTATTCTGCGCCCAGGGCGAGAAGAGGACAGAGTGCGTCGCGCGCCCGCCCGAGCAGCTGCTGGCGGAGCTTCGCGCGGCGCGCCCCGATGCCCGCGGTCTGGTGCTCACCGGCGGCGAGCCGACGCTCTACAAGAAGCTGGTGCCACTGGTGCAGGCGGCGAGCCGGCTTGGGTACTCGAGCATTCAGCTGCAGACCAACGGCCGGATGCTCGCTTATCCGGAGGTGCTGGCCGCGCTGGTCGCCGCCGGCGTCACCGAGATTTCGCCGTCGGTGCACGGGCCGACCGCCGAGGTTCATGATGCGCTGACCCAGGCCCCCGGCAGCTTCGGCGAGACCACGCGGGGCATCGCGAACGCCGTGGCGGCGGGCCTGCAGGTGATCACCAACAGCGTGATCACCCGGCACAACCTCGCGCTCTTGGGCGAGATGGTCGAGCTCTTGGCTTCGCTGGGGGTGCGCGCGGCACAGCTGGCTTTCGTGCACCCGGTGGGCACGGCGCTCGAGCGGTTCGACGACGTGGTGCCGCGGCTGTCGGACGTGGTCGAGCCCCTCGGGCGTGCACGCGAGGTCGCGCAGCGCCGCGGCGTTCGCTTGTGCACCGAAGCGATTCCGCTCTGCTTCCTGCGCGGCATGGAAGAGCTGGCGGTCGAGGCGCACATTCCGCTCACCACCGTCAGCGACCTCGGCGGCCGGCTGGATTACTCCGAGTGGCGCGTGGAGCGGGGCAAGGCCCACGGACCGCCCTGCGACGGCTGCGCGGCGCGCGAGCGCTGCGAAGGGCCGTGGCGCGAGTACCCCGACCACCGGGGCTGGGACGAGATGGTGCCGCTCTGCACCTGAGCCACCCGGCGTCGGCTGCAGAGCGAGAGCCCTGGCCGAACCCTCAGACTCGGCTTTCGCCCTTTCGGGCGAAAGCCGAGGCTACAGACTTCAGGCTGCAGGCTTCAGGAGGTCCAGTCGCGCGGGCGGCTTCGGTGGAGGCAGAAGATGGCGACCTGGCGGGCGTAAAGGTTGTTGCAAG
>JAKLKA010000173.1 GCA_023150915.1 Polyangiaceae bacterium | reverse complement strand
GTGTGGGACCACCGGCGATCCAACTGCGCCCACGGCGCTTCTGGATCTGGATGCGGATGGAGACTACTTGCCTGACGCCTGCGACCCGTGCCCCGAGGTTCCGGACAATCAGTATCGCGCGACCGGCGTGCTCTCGGCGCAGATGACGCCGATGGGACCGAACGACGCCGACAAGGACGGCATCCCGGACCTCTGCGATTTGTGCCCGCAGCACGGCAAGGCGCTGGGTGACGGGCGTCAGCTGATCGGCGGCGTGTGGCGCCAACCCGACGCTGATGGCGACGGCCTGGCGAACGCCTGCGACAGCGACTGCCCGGCCAACGCCAACGTGTCGGATCTGACCTGCTGCAACCCCAGCAATCCCGGGACGACCTGCGACCCCGCCGGCTCGCTGTTGCCGTGGTCGAACCGGTGCTTCGCCATCGCACCGCAGACGGCGGCGATGGCGTCGATTGCCTGTCCCACGTTCGGGCGCTGCGGCAAACCGCTCGATTCCGATCAGGACGGCACGCCCGAGACCTGCGACAACTGCCCGGGGGAGAGCAACGGGAAGCAGGATGACACCGACGGCGACGGGGTCGGCGACGCCTGCGACAACTGCCCCGGCAAGCATGCGTTCGGTCCCCAGCTTGCGGACGCAGCGCATCCCAGCTGTGTTCCGGGAGATCCCGTGGACGGCGACCCGGCGTGCGCGGCGCTCGCACCCGGGGGCCGTTGCGCGTTCGTGCCGCCCAACGGCGGGCGTTGCACCAAACAAGCCGACGCGGACGGCGACGGCCGGGGAGACGGCTGCGACAGTTGCCGGCTGGTCCAAAACCCGCTGCAGAAGAACTGCAACCTCGAGATCGAGCGCACGCTCAACGAGCCCTATCCGTTCATCGGCGACGCCTGTGACCGGACGCCGTGCGCGCGGTTGTTCGAGTCCGCCAAGTACATCGAGTCCAAGTACGGCACCGGCAACCTCTGGGCGGCGACTTCTTACAATCCGGTCTTGCTGCCCGAGGGGAAGGTCGGGCCCCTGCCGGAGAACACCGCCTTCACCTACGGCGCCAAGCCGCTCGCCGACGTCGGGGGCCGGCACTGCGATTGCAGCCCGATGAAGGGTCTCTCGGGCAAGAAGCTGCCGACAGCATGGGACTGTCGCGGCGTCTGTCCGCTGAACTCCGATCGGTACAATCCGGCGCAAGGCAACCCCTGGTTCCCGACCTCGCTCTCGACCACCGGCACGCTGCCGCTGCCGCTGCCACCGCTCCCCGCGCTGCTGACCAACCTCGGAATGCAGCGCCCCTTCGAGCTCACCGGCGAGCCGCCCGTCGCCGAGCTGCCCGACGATGCGCCGACCTATTTCTCGTGGAGCCTGACGGCGGACGGCGCGAAGAGCTTCGCAGGCCTCTTTGGCACCCCGGCCTGGGGGTTGCTCGACGTCTACTGGAGCCACGTCGAGGGCGTGCCGCAGCTCGACGCCGCGCAGCCGGCGTGCGTGCAGGGGGTGCCCGCGTGCTTCCGACCTCGCTCGAACGCCTACAAGGCCGGCTTCTTCGGGGTGGTCGCGGGCAAGTCGGTGTTCGAAGCCCCGGCCGTGCTCTTCAACTCGTGCTTCTGGTGCGCGCTCGAGCCGTGCCCGCAGTGTGGGTTCTGGAAAGAGGTCGGGAACCTCGTGGTCCAGCCGGCGTCGGCGGCTCAGCCCGCGAAGGTGGTGCTGAGCTCGACCGATCACGACAACGAGCTCACCGCTGCCTTTGCGCCTTCGTTGATCCCCGAGCTGGTCGACCCCAGCGTGCGGTGGGTGACCGCGGCCGAGCGCGAGCACTGGCCAGCCGGAGGGGCAGTGCTCGCCGCGGTCGCCTCGGACGGCACCGCGGTGACGGCCGTCGCCAGCGTGCACGACGGGATCGTGAGCGCCAGCGAGCGTCGGGCAGGCCTGGCAGAGGACACCACCCGCGATCGCGTGCACCCCGCGGCCCGGCAGTCCTTCGGCGCCGTGCTCAGCGCCACGGAGAAGGCGCTGTTCCTGTTTGGCGGAACGCTCTGGCCCGGGGTTGCGCCGCCCGACGCCGCGGTGCTCTGGTCCTACGATCTCGAAACGAAGAGTTGGCGCGCTGCGGCTCTGAACGGCGCCATCCCGGGCAAGGTGCTGGCAGCCACGCTGCGCGTCGAAGATCGCAGCCTCTACGTGGTCGACGAGGTGACTCGTGGCGGGCAGCGCGTCGCGCGACTGCTGCGCATCTCGCTCTCGGATCTGCGAAGCAGCGTGGTCGCGCTGTTCCCGCGCAGCCCGCGCCTGACCCGGGTGGATCTGGTTGCCGCGCCGGATGGCCGTCTGCTCTTGGCGAGCTCGTTCGTCGGGCCCGACCGTCACCGCGTCGCGCTGATTGTCCCCAATCCCGGGCGCCCGACCCGGGTGCTGTGGACCCTCGCGGGGTCGGGCCAGCTCGCCGCCGAGCCGAACCTCACCGCCAACGGGCTCACGCTGCCGCTGCGCGCCCCTGACGCAAACCCGCCGGTTGCCAACCGTTTCGTTGCGACCCCCGCGCTGCCCGCTGCGCCGGCGTTCGGGCTCGAGGCCTGCCTGTGACGCGAGTCTTGCTCTGCGCTTTGGCGGCGCTGCTCGCCGCCTGCTCCGGGTGCTCGAAGAATGGCGAGAGCCAGGGCGGCGCGCAAGACGCCGGCTCCGACGCGGCCAGCGGCGGCGCCAGCGCCGGTGGTGGTGGCAGCTCCGGGACAGGTGCTGGTGGCAGCGGCGGTGGGGGTCTGGCCGACGGCGGTGTGGCTCCCGTCTGGGGGCCGCCGGTGGGTGTCGTCGGCTGCACATTCGAGCGCCTGCAGAACCCCGCGGAGGTGCGGGCGTTCACCTGGGAGCCCTGCGCAAACACGCCGGGCTGCGAGCGAGCGGCGTTCAACCCGGCCTACTGGGTCGAGGATGGCGGAGACTGGGTGGAGTCGCACCTCGGCCCGAGCACATCGATCCACGACGACGGTGGGACGACGAGGGCGGTCCTGGTGGTACAGCGACACCAGGCACCCGTCATTGCACTGGTGACCGATCACGAGGGGCGGACACTGGACGGGTACCGCGAGTCGAACGATGGGACTTGCATGCTCACCTGCGCAGGGATTTCCGGCCCGCGCCTGGGCATCATGGTCGAACGACAGACCGGAGACATCGAGGCCGACTTCGGTCTGCTCCTCGGGCAGGTCGCGCAGGCGGGCTCGCCGAAGATCCTTCAGCTCGCGAAGCCGCCGCTTGGCGGCCCGCAGCTCTGCCCGATGGGCGAGACGCGGTGGGCGTACTGGTGGGTGCCTGGCGATCGGATCGTCACCGTCGACAACACCACGGGCTCGGACCTGCAGGTAGTCGCGACGGCCCAGATCAACGGCCCGATTTGGGAGATGGCTGATCCGGTGAGCGCTGGGAAGCACTTTCTGTTTACGCAGACGGTGAGTGACGCGACCTCCCCGACGGGCACGCACCGCGAGATCATGATCACCGACGGCATCACCGAACCGCAGCCGCTCCTCGTTCCGCCGCCCGGCTGGGACTACGCAGGCGCGGCGTTCGCGAACTCCCACGTTGTGTGGGAGCGAGGGAGCGAGCACGTCGCTGGCACAGGGTACGGCAAGGTCGAGATCTGGACGTCGCCGTTCGCGACCGAATCGTCCGGGCTAGCGCCAGAGAAGCTCGCGGACTCGAGTCCCAAAGGGATCAGCGTCCCGGGGCCTGCCGGCTGGGGACACTACGGAGAGCTTGTCGATGGCGCCACGACGCGCATCTGGGATCTCTCGAAGAAGCAGTCAGTGAAACGAACGTTCCCGAACGCGATCACGGTTTGGCGAACGTTCGGCATGACCAAGACGCACCTGTGGACCGGCGGTCGCGAGGGGAAGAACAACAAGGGCGACCACCTCCTCCGATTCACCGTCGAGTGAGCCGTATGGGGCGCTGGGCGTACGGCGTGGTGGCGGCGGCGGCTCTGTCGGCGGGCCTGCTCTGGCTGCTCGCCCGCCCAGCGGCACGGGTTGCCGCGGCGCCGAGCCGTCCCGCGCCCAGCGAGACCGGGCGTGTCGAGCCGTCCCCCCGGGCGTCGGCCAGCGACCTGATCGGCACCTGGCGGCCCGTGCTCACCGCGCCGTTCGAGCAACGCCTGCGCGAGGCGCATCGACGTGCTCGGCGCACCCGCCTGGACGAAGAGGCGACCATCACTCAGGTGCGCGAGACCCTCGCGCGCAGAGTCGTCGAGATCGACGGGACCGCGATCCGATCGAGCGACGGCGACCGGCCGGTGCTCGCGCAACCCTACCGGGTGCGGTCCGTCGAAGGGAGCCGGATCCATTTGCGGCTCGACGCGGCAGACGGCGGGCTGCCGGAAGACGTTGTGGTGCGCGTGCTCAATCCCGCTCGGATCGCGATGAAGCTGCCGACCCTCGCTCCTGATTCCGAGCTGGAGCTCGAGCGCGAGGAGCGCTGAGCCCCGAAAACCCTCACCCCACCTTGACCACCAGCGCCATCGCGGTGTCGCCGGCGGCGCAGCCGCTGAACAGCCCGTAGCCGCCGCCCGCGGCGACCAGCTCTTCGATCAGCTCGAGGGTCAGGCGGGTGCCGGTGGGGCCTTGGGGATGGCCGTAGACCAGGGGCGATCCGAAGTGGTTCATCGCTTCCAGGGCGACGCCCATCTCTTTGCTGAAGAACAGATCGTTCACGGCGAACGGGTTGTGGGTCTTGATGGCCTTCACGTCGCCCAGGGCAATGCCCGCCTTGGCGAGGGCGTTCCGGGCGGCGGGGACCACGGCCTTGGGCATGAAGCCCTTCTCGACGCGCGCCTCGGCAGCGGCCACCACCCGAACGCGGATCTCGGGCTTTGACGACAGCTCGCGGGCGCGGCCCTCGGTGGTCAGCACCAGCCCGGCGTTGCCGTCCGCCGGGTGCGTCTGCGAACCGAAGCTTACGGTGCCGCCCTCTTTCACCGGTGCCAGCTTGGCTAGCCCCTCTTTGGTGGTGGCGTGGATGCCCTCGTCGGCCTCGACCTTGCCCAGCTCTTTCTTGCCGCGGCGCAGGGTGACGGGTGCCATGTAGCGCTTCTGGAACGCGCGATCGTCGGCCAGGGCCGCCTGGTATTGCTCGTAACGCAGGAGCGCGACCTCGTCCTGCTGCTCTTTGCTGAAGCCCGCTTCCTTCGCCACGTTCTCGGCGGTCTCGATCATCGCGTTCTTCGCCCACGGATCGCGGTTGAAGGCGTCCAGCACCGCGTTCTCGGAGGCGCCGGTGCCGCCGGGCGCGGCGGGATCGGGGTAGTAGAGGTGAGGGCCGTTGCTGGTGCGGTCGCAGGTGACGGCCAGCACCGCGGCGCTCTGCCCGAGCTCGACCTCGGCCGACGCCGAGGCGATCACCCGCGCGCTGGTGGCGCAGGCCTGCGCGAAGGTCGGGCCGGTGGCGCCGGTGGCGCCGATCATCGCCGCGAGCCAGGGCGCGCCGTAGAAGCTGGAGCGCTGGATCACCGTCATGCCCAGCATCACCGAGTCGAAGGCCTTGGGGTCGACCTTCTTCTGGGCCAGCACCTCGGCGGCGACCTGCGCGGCCAGCTCGAGGGAGTGCGCGCCCGCCAGCGTGCCCTGCCAGCGGCAGAACGGAGTGGACCAGTACAGACCGTAGGGGATGAAGGCCTTCTCGAACATGATCTCAACCCTTCTTCTTGTTCTTCAGCGCCATCACGATCTTCTCGGGCGTGATGGGCAGGTCGTGGATGCGGACGCCGATGGCGTCGTAGATGGCGTTGGCCAGCGCCGGCGCGGTGGGCACCAGGCCCGGCTCACCCACGCCCTTGGCGCCGAACGGGCCCGCGGGATCGTCCGTCTCGGCGAAGAAGATGTCGACCGGGAAGGCCATCTCGTGGGCCGTGGGGATCTTGTAGTCGGTGAAGCTCGGGTTCAGCACGCGCCCCTCGTGGGTCTTCACCTCTTCGTAGAGCGCGTAGCCGATGCCCTGGGCCAGGCCACCTTGCACCTGGCCGCGGAGCGTCTGCTGGTTCAAGACGCGCCCCACGTCGTGCGCCGAGACGCCCTTCAGGATCTTCACGTCGCCGGTCTCGGTGTCGACCTCGACCTCGAAGGCCTGCACGCCGTAGGCGTAGCTGGCGCTCATGTTGCCGACACCCTTCGACCAGTCGGGCAGGGTGCTGGGCGGCTCGTAGAACGCCTCTTCGATGATCATCTGACCCTGGGCGCCGCGGAAGTGCAGGGCGCGCAAGAGCTTGCCGATCTCCAGCCTGAGCCAGGGCTCGTTCGGGGCGTCTTTGGGGAACAAGAAGCCGGCCTCGAGCTCGAGGTTGTCGGCGCGGGCCGCGGCCGCAAAGTCGTAGGCCGGGGGCTGGTAGCCCGGGTTCTTCTTCTGGAAGGCAGCGAGGTTCTTCCTGGCCTCGGCGGCGTAGATCTCGGAAGCCAGCGTGAAGATCTTCTTCCGGGCCTTGTCGGCGGCGCGCGTGGCAGCGTTCAGCGCGATGAACGCGCCGCGGCTGGCGTGCGTGCCGACGTCCCACGGGCAGGTCGAGGTGTCGGTCGGGTTGATGCTCACCTTCTCGGGCAGCACGCCCAGCGCCTCGGCCACGCCCAGGGTGAGCGCCGAGTGCAGGCCCTGACCCATCTCGACGCCGCCGTACGACACGTTCACGTTGCCGAAGTCGTCGAGCTTCAGGATCACGCCGCCGCCGTCGGAGCGATAGATGCGGCCCGAGCCGCCCACGTGCACCAGCGACGCGACGCCCAGGCCGCGGCGCTTGTCGCGCTGCTTGCCGCGCTTGTTCTGCCAATCCAGGCTCTTCTTCGCGAATTCGAGGCACTCGCCCAGGCCGCAGGTGGTGATGTCGAGCCCCATCGGCGTCTTCTCGCCGGGGGTGTTCTTGTTGAGCAGGCGCAGCTCGAGCGGGTCCATACCCACCTTCTCCGCCAGCTCGTCCAGCAGGCACTCGATGGGCCAGGTCACCTCGGGGTTGCCGTAACCGCGCATGGCCTGGGCATAGGTGTTGTTGGTGTAGACCAGCTTGGCGTCGAACCAGACGTTCTGCACCTTGTAGAGCGAGGTCGCCGGGATCAGCATCACCGTCGGGTAGGTCGCGCCCCACGAGGTGTAGGCGCCGTTGTCCTGCAGCACCTCGACGCGGCGGAAGGTCAGGCGGCCGTCGGCGTCGCAGCCCTGGACCACGCGCGTCCGCGCGCTCTGGCGCGGCGAGAGGTTCGCGAACTCCTCGCGCCGGTCGTAGACGATCTTCACCGGGCGGCCGGTCTTGTGCGCGAGCAAGATGGCGATGTGCTCGTAGGCGTGGGTGTCCAGGCCCGTGCCGAACGCGCCGCCCAGGGTCGGGACGATCACCCGGGCGTTGCGGCCCGAGAGCCCCATGGCCTCGAGCGCTCGGATGAAGTCCTTCTGAGCCAAAAACGGGATCTGGGTCTTGGCCCAGATCGTCAGGTTGCCGCGGACGTCCATCTCCGCGATGCAGCCCGCGGTGCCCATGCAAGCCTGCTGGATCAGCGGGGTGGAGAACTCGCCCTCGACGATGTGCTTCGAGGCGCGCTCGCCCGCTGCGAGATCGCCCGACTCGTGATGCACCTGCACGCCGAGCAGGTTCGACGTCACCGGGCGACCGTCGGCGTCCCGCTCGTGCACCAGCGGCGCGCCCTCGGCCAGCGCTTCTTCCGGGGTGAACACCGCGGGCAGCGGCTCGTACTCCACGCGGATCAGCTCGATGGCCTCGGCGGCGATGTCCGGATCGATGGCCGCCACGGCCGCGACCTCGTCGCGGAACTGCCGGACGCGATCGCGCTTGAGCGCGAAGTTGTCGCGCAGAAACCCGATGCGCAGCTCGGGCGTGTCATAGCCGGTGATCACCGCACGAACGCCCGGCAGGCGCTCGGCCCGCGAGGTGTCGATGTGCTTGATGCGCGCGCTGGCGTGCTCGCTGAACTTGATCTTGCCGAACAGCATGCCCGGGCGGCTGAGGTCGTGGATGTAGGGCGCGCGCCCGGCGGCCTTGTCGGCCGCATCGGGCCGCGGTGCGTCCGTGCCCACGTAGCGGAGCTCACGCATTGTGCGCCCCCTTCTTCTGACGGCGCGTGGCGGCGGCGAGCTGCACCGACTCGATGATCTGCGCATAGCCCGTGCAGCGGCACAGGTTGCCGGTCAGGGCGTCACGCACGTCGTCGTCGCTGGGGCTTTCGTTCCGTTCGAGCAGGGCCTGGGCGCTCATGATCATGCCCGGGGTGCAGAAGCCGCACTGCACGCCGCCCTTGTCGACGAAGGCTTGCTGCAGCTCCGAGAGCTGACCGCCGGGACCCACCAGGCCTTCGACCGTGGTCACCTTGCAGCCCTCGACCTCGAGCGCCGGCAAGAGGCACGAGCACACCGGCCTGCCGTCGACCAGCACGGTGCAGGCACCGCACTCGCCGTTGCTGCAACCTTCCTTGGTGCCGATCAGCCCCAGCGGGCCCCGCAGCACGTCGATCAGCCGCAAGTGCGGCTCGACCGAGAGGCGCGCGGGCTCGCCGTTGACCTCGAACGAGAGAGTGACGCTCATGGGCTGGCTCCATTCATCAGGCTGCGGACAGCGCGTTCGAGCAGGGCCCCCGCCAGGTGCCGCCGGTAGTCGGCGCCGGCGCGCACGTCGCTGATCGGACGCACCTCGCTCTCGGCGGCGGCGCGGGCCCGCGCCAGCGTTGCAGCGTCGAGGGTGCTGCCGGTCAGGATGCCTTCGACCTCGGTGAGGCGCATGGGGCAGGGGCCGAGGGAGCCCGCGGCGACCCGCGCCTTCGAGCAGCGCGCACCGTCGGTGTCGAGCAGCACCGCGACGGAAGCGAGCGCGATGTCCATGCGAACGCGGCCCTGCTTGAGGAACACCGCCCGCGTGCTCGGCGCCGGCGGATCGACCACCACGGCCGACAGCACCTCGCCCGGGGCGAGCACGCTGGCCCGCGGCCCGACGAAGAAGCTCGCCAGAGGGATCTCGCGGGCGCCGCCGGAGGTGGCGATGCGCGCGCGCGCTTCGTGCACCAGAAGCGGCGGCGCGAGATCGGCGCAGGGCGAGGCGTTGCACAGGTTTCCGCCCAGCGTGGCCACGTTGCGGATCTGGGTGCTGCCGAGCAGCGCGGCGGCCTGGCTCAGCACCGGCAGGGCGTGGCGGATCGAGGCGTTCTGCACGAGCTCGGCGACGCGCACCCCGGCGCCGATCACCACCGTGGGGCCGATGGCGATGCGGGCGAGGTCGGAGATGCGACCGAGCGAGATCAGCGCCCGCGGCGTGATCTTGCCCTCGCGGATGCGGACCATGACGTCGGTGCCGCCGGCCACGAAGCGCGCTTCGGGATCGGCGGCGGCGAGCCGCCAGGCTTCTTCCAGCGTGGCGGGGCGGTGGTAGTCGAAGGGCATGCGGGGGCGCTATTGAACCACGAACCGCGCCCGGCGCGAGCACCCCCTCGCGGCCGCGAGAAATCCGCTGTTCCAGGGCGGCGTCCGGGGGCCACGGCGAGGACGAAACCGCGCAACGGCTCGTCCGCCGATCAGGCGTGGTCGCTCGCTCCGAGCTCGGCGAAGCACCACCGCCGGAGTCGGAGCCGGCGACGATCAGCACGCGACCCATGCTGGGGCGTTCCTGGTTCAGGCCGGGCCCAGAAAATGCGCCGCGCCCCCGCGGACTAGAGCTTCACCACGCTCACGTTGTCGATGTCTGCTCGCCCGGGGTAGTGCGCCGAGAGCCAGATCAAGATGCGCTTGGCGTTGGCCGGTGCGACCAGATCCCACTTCACCACCTTCCAGTCGAAGTCGTTCTCTGCGCTGCTGGCGGGCTTCGGGTTCTTCTCGTCGCCGAAGAAGACGTCGCTTCCGTCCAGCCACTGGGCACCGATGATGAACCACGCTGCGGGGTTCACGCTGTTGCCCGTCGAGCGCACGCTCGCGCTGATGCGGTAGGTCGCCCCGCCCTGGATGCTGTTGTAGTCGCTCACCCGCTGCACCGCGTAGCAGTCCCACTCACCCCTGGCGTCGATGGCGAGGGCGCTGCCGCCGCAGCCGGTAGGCCCTGCGGTGAGGAAGACGTGCTCGTTCGGCTGGCCCGAGCCCTTGCACTTGTCGGGCTGCCCCGGCGTGCGGACTTCCCAGCCGGCTGGCGCGAGCCCGCTCATCCCCTCCTCGAAGGTCCCGTGGGCCAGCAGATCCCCCGGAGCCGCGCTGCACAGGTTGCCACCGCCACCCCCGCCGGCGCCGCCGCTCGACGTCCCGCCCGACCCGGAGGTCCCTCCACCCGACGTCCCGGCGCTCCCGCCGCTGGCGCCGCCGGCGCCACCGCTCGAGCTGCCCCCCGAGGCGGTGCTGCCCCCACTGCCACCGGTGTTCGAGGCGACGGCCGAGTCGTCGTCGCCACAACCCAGAGCGAACACGAGCGGGAGGACGGATAGAGCGCGTCGCATCACCTGAGCCTAGACGATCCGCGAGAAATCCGCTGTTCCAGGGCGGCGTCCGGGGGCCGTCGAACGCCGCCCGCGCCTGTCGCGTCTGGCGCGACGCCGCTTGCCGGGTTAAGCACCGCGCCGATGCACAGCGACGATGACGAGCTGACCGCGACGGCCAGGGCACTGGAGGCCGCCGAGGCGAAGACCGATGCGGCTGCCGCGGCCCACGCCGCCGGCGAGTCGGCGCCCGACCCCACGCTCTTGGCGGTGCGGCGCGCCATCCTGTCGACCCTGGCCTCGGATCCGAAGACGGACGATCCGGTGAACGCGCTGATCGTCTGGACCGAGCTCGGTCGCGCGCTGTCGGGTACGCTCGACGACGTGGCGGCCGGGGCCGGCTACATCAAGAAGCTCTCGTCGGCCTGGTTCGAGGCAGAGGGCGCAGTGGCGAACGTGGATCTGCGGCGCTTCATCTATCGCGTCGACGAGGGGCTGCGGCTCCAGCCAGCCGAGATCAAGCGGCTGACGCTGCGCGTGGAAGCGGCCTTGGAGGGGGCGCTGCCCGAGCTGGCTCACGCCGCTCACGAGGGGGCGAGCGGACGGCAGGCGCTGTTCCTGGCCGTGGTGAAGGGCTGGTTCCCGGTGGGCCTCGAGCTGTTCCGGGCCTTGCCGGCCGGCCAGTCGTCGAGCGACGCCGAGGTGCTCGGCGCGTTCTGGGCCTGGTGCCTCAAGTACCTGCCGGACGACCGCCCCGGTGGCCCGGGTGCGTTGCTCTCGTCGGGCCCACCGTCCTGAAGCGCCATCCGGCCGCGGGCCTCGCTGGTATGCTGCCCTCGCGATGTCGGCGATCCCGCCCACCGTTCGTGCGGCTTTCGTGATGGCGTTGCGCTCGCTGACGTCGCACGCCGGCGCGTTGCCCGACCCGTTGCTCACCGGCCGCGTCCTCTGTCCGCACGATCCGGCGAGCAGCGCCAGCGAGACCCTGCGCGTCCTCGCGGGCCACGACGATGACGGCTACTTCCTCGACTACTTCCGCCGCGACCAGACCAGCGCGTGGCACGGCCGCCTCCGTCCCGAGCGCCCCGACGAAGATCTCGAGAACTACGAGGGTCAGTTCGGCATGTCGGTGTTCCCGGATCCGGCGGACACCGCGCGCGAGAAGCAGCGCGTGATCGCGCACAACGCGAAGGTGCGCGAGGTGCTGCGCCACAAGGGCTTCGAGGACTGAGTCGATGGGGGAGCAGCGATGACGTCGATGATCGAGGAGCTTCCGGCAGCGCCCCGGACCACGACCGAAGTGCACTTCTTCATCGGCGAGAGGCCGTGCCTGCGCTGCGGCGCGACCGACTTCTCTTACGAATCATCCGACTACCCGAACGGGAAGTACAGCGGCGTGTGCTCGGGCTGCACTGCGATGCGCGAGTTTTTATTTCCGCCAGCGCCGGGCATCAAACTTGCGCCGCCGTTCACGCTCACCCCCGACGCCGAGCCGACGCGCCTGTTCACCGCCGAGGAGTTGCGGGCGATTGCCGATCGCGAGCTCGCTCTCCTTTCCTGGCATCCCGAGGAGCTGCCGACGCTCGCCGAGCTCACCCTGGCGCAGCGCCGCCTGGTCAAGGTCACCACCACGCTCAACGAGCTGGTGAAGTGCCACCCCGGCGACGCCGCCGTCGCTGCCGAAGCGTCGACGCTAGCCGGCCTCTGGGACACGTACCAGAGTGCGCGAGCGGTGGTCGATGCCAAACCCGGCGCGCACCCCAAGCCGCTCGGAATCGACGATCGCATGCGCCAACACCGTGGCTGGCTGGCCCGCGGGCGCGTTGGGGACGGCCAGATCGTCTTCCGCAACGAACCGTGGCACGGCGTCGGCATGGCGACGAAGCGGCTCCATCACGCGATCTTCGAGGACAGCAAGTTCGAGCAGGTCGACTTCTCGTACAGCGAGATGCACGACGCGGTGATGACGCGCGTGCGCTTCCTCGCCTGCGACATGGTCGCCGTGGAATTCGATCGCGCAACGCTCCAAGACACCGACATGGCCGGCTCGTCGCTCGCGCTCGGCAGCTTGCGCGACACGACCGTGCGCGGTGGCGACTGGCAGCGCATCCTGGGCGGTCGCGGCACGTGGCGTGCGAAGCTCGACGGGGTCGACCTGCGTGGGGCGTCCCTGCGCGACACGGTGCTCGACGAGACGGTGTTCGTTCACTGTGACCTGCGCGGCGCCGATTTCTCGCGCAAGAACCCGGTGCTCACCACCCTCGGCACGGCCCGTCGCACGCGCTTCGTCGGCTGCGATCTGCGCGGCGCAAAGGTCGAGGGTTGGCGCCTGGACGGCGCGATCTTCGAACGCTGCAAGCTGCACGGCCTCGTCGGAACGCCGGTGTTCGAAGGCGACGTGCAGGTGAGCGACGCCGACCTGACCGCCGAGGGTGATGGCAGCATGCTCGGGGGATCATGGCCGTCGTGAACGTGCTCGAGAGTTATCTGGCGGCGATGCCGGCGGAGCTGGCCGCGCTCGAGCAAGAGGTCGGGGAGCTCGACCGGGGCTACGCCTCGCTCGACAGGGTCGAGGACCATCTGGTCGGCATCGCCACCGGGCAGGTCGCGGGCGACCAGAGGCTCGCGGCCAACCGCGCTGCGCGCTACGCCGGCACTGTGCTGATCGCACGCACCGGCGCGAGGTGGGCGCTCGAGGCGCGCGACGCCGAGACCGTCTGCGTGACCGGGTTTTCCGGCTACGCCCAGCAAGAGTGCGAGCCGGGTGACATCGCGCGGCGCGTCGTCAAACATCCGGCGCTCAACGTGGGCACCCTGCGCGACGCGATCGAGCTGTGCGACCTGCCGTTGCGCTGGCAAGAGCTCGACGCGCTCGTTCGTGATCCCGACGCGCGGTTGCGGGAGCTGTGCGACGACATCACGGCCGTCACCGGCCGGGAGCCCGAGCTCGACTTCAGTCCGGCCAGCGTCGACGCGGTCGAGGCCGCTCTGCAGCAGGCCATGTCGGCGGGCGCGCCGCGCGAGCTGCAGCGCCGCATGCGGATCGCGGCGGTCATCTACCTCGGCAGCATCGCCGTCAGGAAGCTCGGCCAGGACCAGTGGACCGTGCGGGACAAGCCCGGCTTCGACGGCTTTGGGATGTTCCGCATCCACCGCTGGCAACCGGCGGCGAACGTGGAGCTCGTCAGGCCGGGCAGCAAGCCCGGCAAGCTGCGCG
>JAKLKA010000172.1 GCA_023150915.1 Polyangiaceae bacterium | reverse complement strand
GGTCTTCATCAGGGGGCGCACTATGGCACCGGCGGGGCGCGTCGGACCAGCCCCGTTTGGTCCGGACGAGGGACCGCTCACTCGATGCGAAAGCGCGGCACGCCGAGCCGCTCGCTCTTGCACTCGGGGCACCGGCTGGGCCGGGCGTGACGCACCCGCGCCTCGAAGGTGAAGCCACAGGCCTTGCAGCGGGCGGGCTCGATCACCAGCCGCTCGCCCTGGGCCTTCGCCGACTTCTCGAGGTGCACCAGGTGATCGGCCACCTCGCGCTCGGCAATTCGCACCAGCTCCGAGAGCTCGCGCGCCGAAAGCGCCGGGCCGCGCAGGGCCGCGGCGATCGAGGCCCGAACCGTCTCGCCCCGCTCGGCGGGGGGCCGGCTCACTGGGCCGCCGCGATGGGCATGGGAGCGCGATCGATGTGGGTGCGGGTCACGCGCATGCGCCAGTCGACACCGATCACGTCGCCGTCTTCGAGCTTCTCCCACACGTTTTCGCCGTGCAGCGGCTCGCTGGACAGGATGAAGTGGTTGACGAAGCCGGTGCGCGACGGCGCCTCGCACTCGGCCGAGAGGCTGGGACAGCCGTCGCGATCGGCACAACGTTGCTTGTAGCTGGACCAGTACAGCTCTTTGCCGCCGGCGGTGGCCACCATGGTGTCGCCGTCGGTGACCATCAGCGTCAGGCTGGCGCGCCGGTCGGCGGCAGTGTCGGCGATGGCGCGGACGCGCAAGATCGCCGCACGCAGCGCCGACGAGACGTCGTCGACCGTGTGGCGCCGCGACAGCGGCCCGTGCTCGCTGAGGTGGGAGAGGAAGATCAAGAAGACGACCTCGCTGTCGGTGTCGCCCAGCAAGAAGCGCCGCAGCTTGGGCTGGATCTCGGCCACCAGGGCGTCGCGGTGGCGGGTGAACTCGGGAATGTCGCCGTTGTGAGCGAACACCCAGCGGCCGTACTGGAACGGGTGGCAGTTGAGCACCGTCTTTTCGCCCTGGGTCGCGCGCCGCACGTGGGCAAGCACGGTCTCGCTGGCGACCACGCCGCTCAGGCGGTGAAAGAGCTGATCCCCCAGGGCCAGCTCGGCGCTCTTGGTCACGTGGGGCGAGCCGTCCACGTAGAACGCCACCCCCCAGCCGTCCGGGTGCTGGTTGCTCTGCTTGCCGAGGGCGTTCTCGGCGGCGAGCAGCGACCGGTGAACCTGGCTGGGGATGACACTGCGAAAGCCGAACAGGCGGCACATGGCGGATCTGCCGAAGGTATGCCACAGGCCGGGGGCAAAGGCAGGAAAGCTGCTGGCGTTTCTCGGTTTTCGCGCTGCCGCGCAACCGCCCGGGCCGCTCGGCCGTAGTGGTCTCGAGTGACCGACCTCGAATCCGAGCGAAAGAGAGCGCGAGCCACCTTGCTCTCGCGCCGCGAGCTGATCCGCACCGCCGTCACCGGTAGCGCCGTGGTGGCGCTGGGTGGGGGCGTGTGGCTCTTGGCCGACGACCTGACCCGCGCGGCCCGAGCCGAGACCCGCGCCGATGGCCGCCCGCGGCTGCCACCCGGTCAACGGGTGATCCGGCGCTGGAAGCCGATGGGCGGTGATGCGGGGGACCCCAGCGCCGGCGCCTTCCGGCTGAAGGTGCACGGTGAGGTCGAGAGCCCGTTCACGCTGGACTTCACCGAGCTCTTGGCGTTGCCCCAGGCCGCGCTGAGCGTGGACGTGCACTGCGTGACCGGCTGGTCGGCGCTCGGCGTCGCGGTCGGTGGCGTGCGGGTGAAAGATCTGGCCGCCCGCGCCAAGCCGAAGAAGGGCGCGCGCTACGTGATCTTCGAGGCCGCCCACGGGTACGCTGCCAATGTCCCCCTGGCGGCGGCCGTGGCGCCCAGCGTGCTGGTCGCCCATCGCTTGGACGACAAGCCCCTGCCCCGAACCCACGGCGCGCCGGCGCGCATCGTGCTCCCCGATCTGTACTTCTGGAAGAGCGCCAAGTGGGTCACCGGGATCCGCTTCGCGAGCAAGAACGAGCCGGGCTATTGGGAGCAGCGCGGCTATCACGATCGCGGCGACCCCTGGAAAGAGGAGCGCTTCGCGTGAGCGATGCCCCGAAGCGCCGCGGCTGGCGACCCTGGCTCAGAGCGCTGCATCGCGACTTCGGCTATCTGGTCATCGGGCTCACCGTCATCTATGCGCTGAGCGGGCTCGCGGTGAACCACATCGCCGACTGGGATCCGAGCTTCTCGTCCATCGAGCGCACGCATCGGGTGAGCGTGCCGCTGCCCGACGACGACCTGGCTGCGGCAGCCGCCGTGCTCGGCTCGCTGGGTGTCGTCGAGAAGCCGCGCGAGGTGTTCCGGGTCGACGACACCCAGCTCGACGTGGTGCTCGAGCAGCGCACGCTCCACGTGGACACCCAGAGCGGCACGGTGCTGGAAGAAGGGCAGAGCCCCCGCTGGTTCCTGAGGATGGCCAACTGGCTGCACCTGAACCGCGGCAAGCGCGCCTGGACGCTGGTGGCCGACGCGTACGCGGTGCTGCTCTTGTTCTTGTCGGTCTCGGGCTTGTTCATGATCCCCGGCCGCAAGGGCCTGGTGGGCCGGGGCGCAGTGATCGCGCTGGTCGGTGCCGCGATTCCGGTGGCCTACGTGGCCTGGTCGGGGGGGCCGGCCGGGCCCGAGCGCGCGCGGACCAGCAGCGACCGTTGAGCTACACTCGCCCGCCGTGTCCCGGCACGTCGTCGTTCTGATCGGACCGAAGGGCGCCGGCAAGTCGCGGCTCGGCGCCCTGCTCGATCGCGTCTTCGGCCTGCGCTTCTTGCCGGTCGAGCCCCTCTGGGTCGAGCACGCCGCGTCACCGCGAGACGCCGACTGGGAAACGCGTGGCTACCTGAAGGTCGCGGGGGCCGTGGCCGACGAGCTCACACGGCACGCGGCGGTGGTGATCGAGGTCACCGGCGCCGCCCCGTCGACGCCGGTCTTCTTGCGGGCGCTCGAGTCGGCAGGGGCGCTGCACCGGGTGCGGGTCGAGGCCTCGCTCGGCCACTGCCTCGGGCGCGTGCAGCGCCGCGACCCGGTGGGCCACGTGCCGGTGTCGCTCGAGCGCGTGGCCGAGATCAACCAGGCCGCGGCCCGGGCGGCGCTCGACTGTGAGCAGCGCTTCGACAACACCGGGGACTGGTTCGAGCCGACGGTGCGCAGCCGTGCCCGGGAGCTCTTGGCGCGCCTGGGGCTGCCGCGAGTTGCCCGCGCCCCCACCCTCACGACCGGGCGGCTGACGCTGCGACCTTGGCGCGACGCCGACGCCGAGCCGTTCGCGGCCATGAACGCCGATCCGCGGGTGATGCAGCACTACCCTTCGGTGCTCACGCGCGAGCAGAGCGACGCGCTGCTCGATCGGCTGCGCGGGCATTTCGACGACGTGGGTTTCGGAATGTGGGCGGTGGAGACGAGCGCTGGGCCGCTGATGGGGTTCGTGGGGCTGAACGTGCCCAAGTTCGAGGCGGCCTTCACGCCCTGCGTCGAGCTCGGCTGGCGGCTCGCGCCCGAGCACTGGGGCCATGGCTATGCCCGCGAAGGCGCCCGCGCGGCGCTGGGCTTCGCGTTCGACGAGCTCGGGCTTCACCAGGTGCTGGCCTGGACCGTACCCGCGAACACGCGCTCGGAGCGCGTGATGCAGGCTCTCGGCATGCGGCGCGCGCCGGAAGACGACTTCGATCACCCGAACCTCCCCGACGGGCACTCGCTGAGGCGCCACATTTTGTATCGCCTGCCGCGCCCCGAGCCCAGCGCCTAGCTCGCCAGAGGTGCAGCCGTCGGCCCACCGGACTACGCTCGGGCCCGATGCGTGCACTGACTCTGCTCTCCGCCGCCCTGCTCGCCGCGTGCTCCCCGACCCCCACGCCCTCGCTGCCGGAAGCGGGTGGCTCGGCGGACGGCGGAGCCGTGCCCGCTGCCGACGCCACCCCGGGAGTGGCCGCCGACGCGGGCCCCACCGACACCCAGCCGCCCCTGGTCTGGATTGATGACGACGTTCCCGGGGCGATGGCCCGCGCCAAGAAAGAGGGCAAGCTGGTGTTCGTCGATACCTGGGCCGAGTGGTGCCACACCTGCATCAGCATGAAGCACTACGTGCTCGACTCGCCCGCCCTCAGGCCGCTGGGCGAGCAGGTGATCTTCGCCACGGTCGACACCGAGAAAGAGAAGAACGCCGCCTTCGTCGACAAGCACGCGATCGACGTCTGGCCGACGTTCTTCGTGCTCGATCCCGACAAGGGTGACGTGCTGGGCTACTGGCCCGGCTCGGGCTCGGTGAAAGAGATGGACGACTTCGTGCGCGAGGCGCTGGCCGCGCGGGACGCGCGCAAGGCCGACAAGCTCGAGCCCAAGTCGCCGCTCGCGGCACTGCTCGCCGCCAAGCGCGCGCAGTCCGAGTCCGCCTACGACGAGGCCGCGAAGCACTACAAGGCGGCGGTGGACCGCGCGCCCGCCGACTGGCCACGGCGCACTGAAGCGCTCGCCGGCCTGCTCAGCGCGCTGTTCAACGCGGGCCGCGCCGACCCGTGTGTGGACGCCGGGCTCCGCCACCTGGACGAGATCCGCGGCTCGGCCAAGCCCACGGACTTTTCGCGAGTGCTGCTGGATTGCGCCGAGCACGCCAAAGACGCTGGCAAGCGCAGCGCGGCGCGCGAGGCCGTGAAGCGCCGGCTCACGGCCATCGCCGACAAGCCGCACCCCGGGTCCACACCCGACGACCGCGCCGACACGCTCGACGTGCTGGCCGACGTGCTGCTCGAGCTCGGGGACAAGAACGCCGCGCGCAAGGCGCTGATCGATCGGCTGGCGATCTTGGAGAAGGCCTCGAAAGAAGCGCCGAGCCCCCAGGCCGCCCAGACCTACGACCCGGCCCTGGCCAACGCACTGCTCGCCATGGGCCGCCCGGCCGACGCCATCCGGCTGCTCGAGACCCGCGAGAAGCAGCTGCCGAGCTCGTACGAGCCGCCCGGTCGGCTCGCGGGCGTGCTGCTCGCGTTGAAGAAATACCCCGAGGCGCTGGCCGCGGTAGAGCGTGCGCTGAAGCACTCCGAGGGGCCGCGCCGCCTGCGCTTCTTGGAGATCAAGGCCGACATCTTGGCGGGCATGGGCGACCACGCCGGCCAGGTGAAGGCGCTGGAAGACGCCGTGGCGGGCTACGAGGCCCAAGCGAAGCGCCAGGCCGCGAAGCCCCAGCGCATGGTCACCGCCAAGCGTCGGCTCGACGCCGCCAAAGCCGAGCTGGCCAAGGCCAAGGGTGGCCCACGCTAGGATGATCGACCTCGGGCCGAACGTTGCCCGCGCGCACGAACGCTTTGCCCGCTCGGGGCTGGTCGAGCCGCTCTCGCAAGACCCGGACGACGTGCAGCACTGGCTGGACCATGAGCTCGCGAGCTTCATCGAGAACCGCGCCGGCGTGCTGATCGAGCCGAGCACGCTCGATGAAAGCGCCCGGCGCGACTGGATCGGGCGCGTGACCCTGGACGCGCTCTTGGAGAGCCCCCACGGCGCCTACTCGCGGCCATTCTGGATTTGCGACGGCGACCAGCGCCTGGGCACGGTGGCGCTGGGGACGCTGCTCCACGGCAGCTCGATGCTGAACCTGTCGAGCCTGTACCTGCACCCCCGCGCGCGCCGTCGCGGCCTCTCGCGTCGGGTGCTCACCGCTGCGTACCACGCACTGACCGCCGAGGGCCTGCACGGGCTTCGGCTCGACACCCTCTGGTCGTGGCAGCCGGCGATCCGCCACTATCTCTCTCTCGGCATGTGGGTCTACGGCTGGAAGCGGGACCTGGTGCTCTGCTGGACGCGAACGCTTCCCACCTGGTCGCTCGAGATCGCGGGTGACGACGCACGCTTCATGGTCGACGGCGCCCCGCTGATCTCGGCGCGCAAGCAGGGCGAACGCCTCGAATGGAGAGCGCGGGGCGGCGCCGGGGCCGCAACGCTGCTCGCCCCGGGAACGTTCGCGCTGGCGCTGGCCGTGCGCGGCTGGCCGCTGATCACGCGCGACCCGACCCGGGCGGCCGAACCAGCTCGCGGTGGGTCGGACATGGGCGGCCCGGAGGGTTTGGCCTTCGAGATCCCGCGCTGGGAGGCCTGGGACCTTGCGCAGGGGTGGCGAGTCGAGACACCGGCCATTCCCGGTCTGGCGTACGCGAGCTGGGAAGAGCTCGCGGGCGACTGAGCCACGCCCGTGGGCAGAGAGCCACAGCCGGGCGGCAAGATCGCCGGAAGATCCCAGCGGCACGTGGCTTGCTCCCCCGGAGGCGCAAAGACCATGTCGCTCAAACCCGCTCTGCTGTCTCTGTTGCTCCTGTCCGCCTGTGCTCACCCCCGCGCCGTGGCGGTCGCGTCCCGCGCGAGCACCCCGGCCGCAAGCGCGCCGAGCGATGCTCCCGCGGCCCGGTCCGAGCCACGGGCCGCGCGCGCCCACGCCGTGCTCGCCACCGGGAAGCGTGCCTTCGTGATCCTGGGGGCGGCCACCGAGCGCACGGCGCCCGCGGGACGCGAGCTCTTGCCGGGCGGCTTCGCCCTCGAGATCGGGGCGAAGACCGAGGTCGCGCCGCGAGCCTTCACCCTGGTCGGCCCCGAGGGCAGCTGCCAGACCACCGCCTCGCGGCGCGTCCAGCTGGGCCTCGACTACGGCGGTTACGCGGGGGCCTCGCTGCCCGGCCCGAAACACGTCGCGCTCGAGCTCGAAGGCTGCCCTGCCCTGATCGGCGCAAGCTCGTTTCTGATCGCCCTCGAAGGCAGCGACTCGGGCGCCCGCTGGATCCACCCGGCCCACGTCGACGAAACCCGCGCCCCGGCGGATCGGCGGCTGGGAGAAAACGAGGTCTGGCTCCACCGCTGGGCCGTGCCCAGCGCCGAGCTCGAGATCGTGGAGCGCAGCGTGCTCACCTTCGTCACGCCGACCTGCAGCGAAGAGCGCCGGGACGTCTTGGTGGTGGACGAGCTCGGCCACCCGGTGGCTCGCCACCCCGGGTTTTCGCTGCGGGGCACCCTGCAGACCTCATCGGGGGCGCTCCTGGTGCTGATCGGCCACGACGAGCCCGAGGCGCTGCGGGTGGTCGAGCTGGGCCTCGCGGACACCCGCGTCGCGCTCGACACGCGGCTCGCCCTCTTGCCCGATGTCGAGCGGGCGGAGTGCTGAGGTCCGCGCTACTGCGTCGAGCGCCTCGGCTACCGGGCTGTTCTTGCTCTCCGGCCACCTGGCGGAGGACAACGTCGAGCAGCTCTTGACCGGGGCGCGCGGGAAGTCGAAGCGGTAGCTCGAGATGCTGATTGCCCGCTGGTTCTCGCGGCCGGACGTGCCGGCGACCGCCACGCCGGTGGCGCCCGCGCCAGCGCAGACCGAGCTCACCGGAGACCGTTCGGCTCGAGCTCACCGCCCGGATCCTGAGGCGTTGGAGACCGGGTAGCGACTGCTCACCAACGCGCGGATCGCCGAGCCGCGCCGCATCATCCGGCCCGGCGTCGACGGTGGCGAAGCGCCGCACCCATCGCAGTGAGGCGCCGCGACCGAGCACGACCGCAAGCGTCGGCGCCGGCCGGTCTGCCGACGCGCATGGCGGGTGATGACCCGCGCGCCTCACCCGAGCAAGCTGCGCGCAATCTGCGAAATCTGGATCTCGTCGGTGCCGCCATAGATCTGCAGCACCTTCGCGTCGCGCGCCAGCTGCTCCACCGGGTACTCCGCGGTGTAGCCGTTGCCGCCGAAGAGCTGTACCGCTTCCAGCGCCACCTCCGTCGCCGTCTGGGCGCAGTACAGCTTGCAGGCCGATGCCTCGGCCAGCGTCATGGCCTTGCCCGCACCGGCCAGCTCGATGATCCGGAACACCAGGTTCTGGATGTTCATGCGCGCCACTTCCATCTTGGCCAGCTTGAGCTGAATCAGCTGAAAGTCGCCGATGGGGCGCCCGAACTGGACGCGGGTCTTGGCGTATTCGACCGACAGGTCGAGGCACTGCTGCACGATGCCCAGCGCCATGGCCACCACGCCGGTGCGCTCGGATTTGAAGGTGTCCTTGGCCCCGGTGCGATACGAGACCTCTTCGGTCTCGCCCAAGAGGCGGTCCTTTTCGACGAACACGTCGCTCAAGAAGAGCTCCCCGGTGGGCGAGCTGTGCATCCCCATCTTGCGGAACGGCTTGGTCTGGTCGAGACCCTTCATGCCCTTCTCGAGCACGAACGACAGCACCTTGCGATCCTTCGGGTCGTTGCCCTCGTCGAGCTTGCAGATGAACACGATGGTGTCGGCCCAGGGCCCATTGGTGATGAACGTCTTGTTGCCGTTCAGCACGTAGCCGCCCTCGACGCGGCGCGCGCTGGCCTTCATCTGCCCGAACGCGTCCGAGCCCGAGCCCGGCTCGGTGATGGCCCAAGCGCCGATCGTGTCGAGGGTGAGCAGGTCCTTCGCCCAGCGCTCTTTCTGTGCGCGGGTACCGCGGCTCATGATGGTGCCGGCGGTCAGGCCCGCGCTGACGCCCAGCGCAGTGACCATTCCCGGGCTGTGTCGCGACAGCTCGATGATCGGGATCATCTGCATCGCGGCCATCTCGCCCGCCATGGGGTTTGCCTTGCCTACTTTCTCGTCGCTGCCGTCGGCAGCCTTGTCGGCCTTGGCCAGATCGGCCTCGTAGCGCATGAGCGACATGTCGCGCAGACCGAAGGTGACGAACATCTTCCGAAGCACCTCGTACGGCGGCGTGTCGCCGTGCTCCAGCTCTTCACGACGCGGTTTGATCTCGGCGTCGACGAAGCGACGAAACGCATCGCGGATGGCCAGGTGTTGCTCGCCCCATTCGATCATCGGTGACTTCTCCGTTCGAGCGCGCGGGCGGGGGCCCGGGCGCGGCGCATCTTAGCGCTTTTGTCCTTCTGCCGGGCCGGTCTCGCGTGCGACCCTGTGGGCCATGCTCGGAGCGCCGCAGAACGACCCGTGACTTCCGCCGAGCTCACCGACGCCGACTTCCTGGTGGCCGCAGTAGCCCACGGGCAGCGGCTGGATCGCGCGGTGCGCGACGCCTGCCCGGGGTGCGCTTGGTCCCGCGTGCGGCGAGCCATCGAGACCGGGAAGGTCCGTCTCGACGGGCGAGTGGTCACCGACATCGGCGCAACCGTGTCGGCGGGGCAGCGCGTCGAGCTCAGGCTGGCAGCGCCCCGACCGAACCGCGACTCGGCCGACAGTCGCATCGTCCACGCCGACCGCGACGTGGTCGTGGTGGACAAGCTCGCGGGCATCAGCACCGTGCCCTTCGAACCCGGCGAGCAGGGCACGCTGATCGACCGGGTAAGACGCGATCTGGTCCGACGCGACGGTCGCGCTCAGCCTCCGCTGGGGGTGGTGCACCGGCTGGACAAAGAGACCAGCGGCCTGGTGATGTTCGCGCGCACCCTGCCCGCCAAGCGCCACTTGAAGCAGCAGCTGCGGGTGCACAGCGTGCATCGCCGCTACGTGGCGCTGGTGCATGGCGATTGCCCGGCGGGCACGCTCCGCTCGCGCCTGGTCGAAGACCGCGGAGACGGCCTGCGCGGGTCGACCGACAACCCGAAGCTCGGTCAGCCGGCGGTGACGCACGTTTCGGTGCTCGAGCGGTTCGTGGGCGCGACGCTGGTCGAGTGCCGGCTCGAGACCGGCCGCACGCACCAGATCCGCATTCACCTCTCGGAGGCGGGTCACCCGCTGGTGGGCGAGCGGGTGTACGTCCGCGGCGCCGCCGGGCCCCGCATCGACGCGCCCCGGCTGATGCTGCACGCTCGGGAGCTGGGCTTCGTGCATCCGCGCACCGAAGCCGAGGTGCGCTTCTCTGCCGAGGTCCCCGAGGACATGCTGCGCGTGATCGCCGGGCTCACTCCGGAGACAGCTCGAGCTCGGTCGTAGCCTTGCACTTGACGTCGACCGTGCGGCCCGCGGTCAGCCAGCGCGGGGGGTCTTTCTCACCCAGCCGCACGAATTTCAGCCCGCACTTCGACTTGTTCTTGCGGTTGGTGGGGCCCAGCTTGAAGCCGGTGGCATAGACGTCCACGTTCGCCGCCGACCGCACCGCCAGATAGCCCTCGTCCCAGCTCAGCTCGGAGCCGTCGCCGGGATCGGCCGAGGCCGCGGGGGCCGCCGCAGCATCGATCGCCACGGGCGCCGCCGACGCGCTGGGCGCGGGCAGCTGCACCGACGGCGCGACCGGCGCGATGGGCGACGACGCTGGTGACGGCGTGGTCCGCACCGGGGTCGCGGGCACGGTGATCGCGACCCCGGCCTTGGGTTTGGCGAAAGGCCCGAGCTCGAGCAGGACCAGAGCCGTGGCTGCGGCCACGAGCAGCAGCGCTGCGAGCGCGACCCAGGCCAGCGCGGAGCTGCGACGCGGCAGCCGCGCGGCGCCAGGCGACGGGCTCGGCGGAGCCTGGGCCTCGGCCGGGGTGGCCGCGGGCGCCGCAGGCAGCTCGATCGCGGCAGGCGGCAGGGCCGCGGCGGGCGGCAGGGCCGCGGCGGGCGGCTCGATCGCGGCAGGCGGCTCCATCGCGGCAGGCGGCAGGGCCGTGGCGGGCTCGACCTCGGCAGCCGGCTCGACCACCGGAAGGGCGGCGGGCGCGGGCACGGCCGTCTGCACCAACTCGAGCGCCTGCGGCGGAAGCGACACCGGGATCGCCGCGATGTGCGATTCGCTCGGGCGATCGAGCTCCGGCTGGCTCGCCCGCGGATCGGACAGTGTCTCGTCGAGCAGCCGCGCGACGGCGGCGGGCCCGCGCCGCGTGGAGCGGACGAACGCCTCGACCTGCGTTTTCCACAGCTCGAGGCTCGACCCCAGCCCGTCGGTGAGGATCACGCCGAAGCCGGGGGGCACGGCGGCGCCCGAAGCCGGATCGTACGGTCGCCGCCACACCACCTTGGCCTCGAAGCACACCCTTCGCTTGCCGCGAGGCGGGCGAAGCTCGAGCCACACCAGCGAGTCCTCGGGGGGCGAGAGCGTGCGGACATAGAGCCCGCCCGAGCTCAGGTTGTAGGTGAAGCCGACATCGTGCTGGTCACCGCCGGCGGGCTTGTACGAAACGATCGTGCCATACAGCACGCGCTCGTGCTCGCGGCTGGGCGGGCCGCCTTGCCGCAACAGCTCGTTCGAGGTGAACAGCACGTTCTCGGGCGGGGTGCTGCTGGCGACCACCGTGAGCCGGTCGATGCCCTCGAGCAACTCGGCGTGCTTGACCAGGTCACGGCGCGATGCCATCACGACCCAGGCGGCGTCGAGGCCCTTCTTCTGGGCCTCTTCCACGAACTTGCGGGTGTCCCCCAGCTCGGCGCTGACCACCACCAGCCGCGGCTTGTTCTGCTGCGTGTAGTAGCGCAGGGCGACGTCGTCGAGGGCGAACTTCACGTCGTACCCGGCGTTCATCAGCACCCGTCCGATCACGTCACACCGGGCGTGGTCCTTGTCCGCGACCACGGCAATCCCATGAGTTGCCTGGGTCAACGTCTCGCGGTCGGGCAACGCCTTGAGGCGCGCGACCAAAGAAGCGCCGAGCGCGCTCGGGATCACGTCGTCGGCGCCCTGCGCGTACAGGCGCTCGACCAGGGCGTCGGTCGGCTCTTCCGCGATGGCGATGATCGGCACACTCGCCAGGTTCTTCTTCGAGCGCACCTTTCGGCAGAGCTTCTCGGCCTGCACCACGGCGGCGTCGAACACCACCACCTTGGGCTCGTGCGCCTCGAGCCAGGTCAGCACCGCCTCGACCTTGTCGAACTGGGCAAGCTCCAGCCGCGAGACGGTGGCCACGGCCCCGAAGGTGCGCTTGCGCTCGGCGTCGAGCTTGGCGAGGACCGCGAGGTAGGCCATTGTCCGAAAGCGCCGCATTCTACCGTGACCCGCGGGCGCGCCGGGTGCTATCTTTCTCCGTCGTCATGCGCCTCACACTCGGGCTCGTGCTGGCGTGCAGCGCTCTGGCCTGCGACGCGAACCCCGGCGAGCGGGCCGCCGAGCCGCAGCCGGCCGCCACCGCGCAGGCAGCCACCGCCGCGCCGCTGCCCGAGCTGGTGCTCTTGGCCACCGCGCCCGGCAGCAGCGAGAGCAGCTTGCTTCGGACGCGGCCCGGGTCACCCCTGGCGCCCCAAGTGGCACTCCGCCTGCCGCACGCGCCCGACGGCGAAGTCCGCGGCGCGCTCTTGCCGGGCGGGCAGCGGGTCGTGGTCGTCGCCGACATGGAGCGGCGGCGCGATCCTTCGTTCGGAGCTTGGCTCTTCTCGATGGGCTCGGGTGCCGAGCCCCGGGTGCTGGCCGAAGGCTGCGTGCACGCGACCCGACCCTGGGTGCTGGCCTCCGGGCGCGTGCTGGTTCAGCGCGGCACGCCGGGGCCCGAGCTCGATCCGGCGGCGTCCCCAAGCGGGGCGCTGCGCACCGACGCACTGCGCATCGACGAGATCGATCCGGAAGGCGCTCAGGTCCGCACGGTGCACGCTTTCTCGGGCTACATCACTCACATCGCCGGGGTGCTCGACGGCGAGGTGTTCGTGTACCGCGTCTCGCAACAGGGCGCGGATCTGATCGCGGTCGGCATCGACAGCGGCAGCGAGCGCGTGCTGGCTCGGCCCATCGTGGCCCAAGCCCGAGACTTCTCGGTCGACGTGGCCTCGCGCTCGCTGGTGTATGCCAACCTGGCAGCCTCGGGCTGGGAAGTCGAGCGGCTGTCCCTCGACAGCGCGAAGCGCGAGTCGATTGCCAGTGCCGACGGCATGGGGGTGACGCCCAGCGTGTGGCCCACCGGCGGCGTGCTGGTCAACGACGGGCGGGGCGCGGTGACGCTCGGCGGGCGCGGGCCCCGTCGGCCGCTGGGGGCGGGCTTCGACGAGGTGTCCGCGGTGAGCACCGGCGGGAAGTACGTCGCGCTGATCCATCGAACCCCCGGCGACTTCGCGCAGGTGTTCGTGACCGACGCCGAGGGCGCACACGCCACGCCCGTGCCGGCAGCGCCCGGGCATCGGCTGAGCGTGGTGGGGTTCTTGCCATGAGGCGGCAGGCCATCGCCACCGCGGCGGGGCTGATGCTCTTGCCCAGCGCGGCCTTCGCCTATTGCCCCAGCTACACCCTGTCGAGCTCGGCGAACTCGCACAACTGCGGGGTCGAGGCGGCCCCGGGCACGAACCCCACGCCGACCGAGTGGCAGTCGATCTTCGACCTGGTGGCGAAGGGCCCGGTGGCCTGGGGCAGCCAGGGGCCGGCGGTGGCGGACATCGGTCAGGGCTGCGGCAAGCCCGAGGCGAATCACGACGTCCCGGCGCGCTTCCCCTGCGAGCTCTTGAAGGCGATCGCCATGGCCGAGAGCGGCTGGACCCAGTTCTGTGTGCCCGATCAACCCGCCGACCAGGTCGGTGGCGCGTCGCGAACCATCATCTCGTTCGACTGCGGTTACGGCGTGGGGCAAGTCACCAGCGGCATGCACAAGGGCGAGACCCCGGGGTTCGACCGAAAGCGCGTGGCCGCCGAGCCGATCTACAACCTGGCGACGGGCGCGTCGATCTTGGCCGGCAAGTGGCGCGCCACCAAGTGCGTGGGCGACAACCAGCCCAGCATCGTCGAGCACTGGTACACGGCAGTGTGGGCGTACAACGGCCTCGCCTACTCGAACAACCCATCCAACCCGACCTACAGCTCGAGCCGCGGGGTCTGGAACCCGAAGGTCGGCGGCGCGGCGCCGTATCAAGAGAAGGTCTTCGGTCGGGTCGAGTACCCGAGCGGCTCGCCGGCGTACTGGCCCAGCGTGAAGCTGGCCTACCCGAATCCCGCCACGGTCGGCGGGTCCGGCGCGCCACCCGACCTGCCCGAGCCGAGCTGCGCGTCCCCCACCGACTGCGCGAACAAGCGCAGCGTCAATCCGTCGAGCTGTTTCTCGACCGGGACGGGCGGCAGCGGGGGTAGCGGCGGCGCAAGCGGCGGGGCCGGTGGCAGCGGCGGCGGCGGCGCAGCAGGCGGCAGCGCCGGCGCAGGCACCGGCGGCGCGGGCGGCAACGCGGGCGCGGCC
>JAKLKA010000171.1 GCA_023150915.1 Polyangiaceae bacterium | reverse complement strand
GGAGGACGACCATCCGTGGATCGAGCAGAACCCACGCGCCACCGTGGTCGTCATGGTCCTGCGTCGCATCGCGTACACGCTGCTCTCGCTGTGGCGCAGCGTGACCTTGCCCGGTCACGCCACCCCGGTCACCGCCCCCGATGGCCGCGGCGTGATGCGCCCATGGCGGCAAGAGACGGGCCTCGCGCCTCGACACCGGTCCGGTCGCCTCGCTCCTGAGCCGGACGCTGCAGGTCGCCCTGACGAGAACCGATCGGGCCTGGAGTGACCCGCCGGCGCCTGGACGTCGGTCCGGAACCTCGTCTATGGTGCGCGCCGTGCAACGGAGGGACCTGCTCGTCGCCGCCTGGCTCGTCGCGTGGCTTGCGCCGGCCTGCTCGCGCGGCGGCTCGGCCAACCCGACCGAGGGACTTCGCCCGGCGGCCGCGAGCGCCGCGCCCATCACCACCCCGGAAGAGCTGACTGCCCCCGAGGGCCACCTGACCCTGGCGGACGTCACGCTGGCTCGCGACGGCAAGCCCGCAATCTCGCTGGCCCGCGACGGCTCGGTGATGGACCTGGCGAAGAAGCAAGAGCTGGGCAAGCTGCACCGCGACGGGCGCTTCGTCGACTTGCGCGGGCAGCTCGTTGCGCAGCTGACCCAAGAAGGCGAGGTCACGCTTCCGAACGGCGACTTCTTGCCCGTGACGATCGCTGCCGACGGCGCCGTCAAGCTGCTGAAAGAGGGGCGCGAGCTCACCATCGATGGCGACGGCGGCGTGGCGGGCGCGAACCCGTCGGGCCCGGCCGTGAGCTTCTCGAAGCTCGACGCGCCCGCCCGGCGGGCCGCCATGTTCCTGCTGGTGCTGGTGGCCTTTCCCACTCGGCCCGTGCCGTGAACAAGGGCCTCGTCGCTCGGGTGGCGCTGGCGCTGGCGCTGGGCTCGGCCCCCGCCGACGCCGAACCGGCCGCGCCCGCTGGCCGCCCCGCGCGAACCGCGGTGGCGGACGCCAGATACCTCGACGAGCTCGTGGCGCGCGCGCGCTCGCTCGAGCTCTCGCGGGACGAGATGTGGAATCGCCTGCTGCACTACCGAACCGGGCTGTTCGGCGGGCGGTCGAGCGAGGCTGACGGCAAGCACTTCTTCCTGGCCGAAGAAGGCAAGGCTGACCCGAGCGCCGAGCTCGAGGCCACTCTTCGTGGGCTTTTTGGGCCCGAGCCCCCAGACGCCGGCGTCGAGCACCCGTACTGTCGGTTCCCTGCGCGCCTGGCGTGGCTTCACTCGAAGCTCGGCTTCGACTTCACTCGCCTGCCGCGGCGAAGCTGCCCCAAGTTCCAAGAATTCGTCGAGCAGACGCGGGCGCGCTCGCTGACGCTGGTGTTCTCGTCCTACTACCTGAACAACCCCGCGTCTGCCTTCGGGCACACCTTCTTGCGCATCAACAAGAGCACGCGCCGCGCCGACGACACCGACCTCGAGCTGCTCGACTACGGTATCGACTATTCCGCGACCGTCGACACCAACAACTCGCTGGTCTACGCGCTGAAAGGTCTGATGGGGCTGTTCCCCGGCAGATTCCGGCGCGTGCCCTACTATCTGAAGGTTCGCGAGTACAACGACCACGAATCGCGCGACATCTGGGAGTACGAGCTTGCACTCAGCAAGCAAGAGGTCGCGATGGTCCAGGCTCACCTGTGGGAGCTCGGGCCGAATCACTTCGACTACTACTACCTGAGCGAGAACTGCTCGTATCACATCCTGGGCGTCCTCGAGGTCGCCAACCCACGCCTGCGTTTGCTCGAGCGCGTGGGCTGGCCGGTCATCCCCGCGGACACCGTCAAGGCCGTCGTTGCCCAGCCGGGGCTGGTGCGCCGCGTCCGCTATCGACCTTCGAACCGCACTCAATATCGCCACCGCGTCAGCAGCCTGAACGACGACGAAGTGGGGGCGCTCTCGACGCTGGCCCGGGATCCGAACGCGTCGTTGCCCGAGGCCTTGCCCCTGGCCAGCCGCGCGCGCGTGCTCGATGCGGCGCTCGATCTGGTGGACTTCCGCTTCGCCGGTCAGCTGGCTCGGGCGCCGGGCACGCCCGAGGACCCCGAGAGCGTGCGTTTCAAGCAACGCCTGCTCGAACGGCGCGCTGCGCTCGACGCCGAGTCCGAAGACGTCGACGCTTCGCCGCCGTTTCGCGAGCAGCCCCACATCGGCCACGACTCTCGGCGGCTGGGGTTGGGGAGCGGGTTTCAGGCGGGGCGAGGCTGGTTCCACGGGCTGGATTTCAGGCTGGCCCTGCACGACCTGGCCGACCCCGGGATGGGGTACCCGGCCACGGTCGGGATCGAGTTCCTGCCGATGCGCTTCCGCTACTGGGTCGAAGAGCCGCGTCTCACGCTCGAGGACTTTTCGCTCGTGCGCATTCACAGCTTGACCCCGGTCGATCGCTTCGAGTCCAGCCTGTCGTGGAAGGTGGACGTGGGCGCGACGCGGCTTCGCGACGCCGGGTGCGACGACTGCGCGGCGGGGTTCGCCACCGTGGGGGGGGGGCTCGCGGTGCCGTTCTTCACGCGCAAGCTGCTGTTCTTCGCGCTCGGAGAGGCACGAGTCGCCGCGCCGGTGCAGTCGGGCCTCTTCGACGTGGTGCGGGCGGGCCTCGGCCCTGCGGGCGGCGTGCGTCTCGAGCTGACCGACGGCCTTCGGGTGCTCGGCACCGGCTTCTGGAACTACCTGCCCAAGCAAGAGCCGAATCAGACCTGGCAGATCGACGGCGCCGTACGCGCCGAATACTCGTCGGGGTTCGCTCTCGGAGTCGAGGGCACGCGCCAGCCGTCCAGCTGGTCTGCGCGCGGCGTTTCGTACGTGTACTTCTAGCCGTGGACCACCGTTTCGCCTTCATGTTGCTCGTCGCGCTCACGGCCTCGGCCGCGGCGAGCTGTTCGCATTTGGTCTACATGCCATCGAAGAACGTGGTCGACGCGCCGCGCGAGATGCCCGAGGACCTCTGGTTTCACGCCAGCGACGGCGTGCGCCTGCACGGCTGGTGGCTCGAGGCGCATGGTGCACGGCGCGGCACGGTGGTGCAGTTCCACGGCAACGCGGGCAACATCACCAGCCACTTTGCCCAGCTCGAGTGGGTCACTCGCCACGGCTACGACCTGCTCACCTTCGACTACCGCGGCTACGGTCGCTCGGAGGGGGTGCCCTCGCAGGCGGGGCTCAATCGCGACGCCCGCGCGGCGTTGGCGCTGGCGCGCGCGAAGTCAGCAAAGGGGATGCGGCCAGACTTGGTGTTGTACGGGCAGAGCCTGGGCGGTGCGGTCTTGTTGCGGGCGCTGGCCGACGAGCCCGATCGCAGCCGGATCCGCTCGGTGATCGTCGAAGGCGCTTTCAACTCTTACCGCGAGGCGGCTGCCAGCGTGATGTACCAGACCCCTGCTGGGATCGCGTTCGCGGGATTCGCATTCACGGTGATCGACGACGACTATGCCCCCGCTCCGCACGTCGCGAGCCTGAGCCCCACGCCGCTCTTGGTGATCCACGACCAAGACGACCCGGTCATCCCCTTCGACTTCGGCCGGGCCATCTTCCGCGCTGCGCGGCAGCCCAAAGACCTCTGGCCGCTCAGGACCGGAGGGCACCTGACCGCGCGCGACGAGCCCGGGTTCGAGCGCGCGTTGCTCGACTGGCTGGACGATCCCCGCCCGGTGCGGTGAGCGCGCACAAAACGCGAAACGGAGGCGCGCCCTTTCGGACGGCCCCCGTTTCAGGTGGCCTGCGACCTCAGCCGAGGTGCTTGCAGGCCAGTGAGCGATCGCTCTTCAGCGTCTGGATCACCGACTGGCTGATCTCGGTGTCACTGGCTGCCACGCCCGGGAAGGCCTGGGTGAAGTTCTTCTTGAGCGAGCGACCCACGGCGCGCGCGCTGTTGCAGCCTGCGAGCTCGCTGAGCCCGGTGATGGTCGCCCCGCGCCCGCGCGCCGAGTCCTTGGCCAGCGCCGCACGGTTCGTCTGGATGTAGGCCGCGGTGCTGCCGGGCTGGTAGCCCGCGCCGTCACAGTTGCTGGTGCCCGACGAGATGCCGAAGGTCTGAGTCCCCGACGTGCCGTTGGTGGTCGCCGCGAACACCTGCATGAAGCCGTTGCTCGGCGAGAACAGGAGCGAGCCCAGGCCGCAGCCGGCCGAACCGTATCCGTCTTTCGCCTTCTTCATGCCCGCCTCGGTCTGGGCGGTGGCGGCCGCCTCTTTGACGGGCTCGTTGACCTTGTTCAGCTCCCCCTCTTCGGCGACAGCCTGCGCGGAAAACGCCAACACCCCAACCATCGCCAACAGATTGCGAATTTTCATCCCACTCTCCTCCTCACTGAAGCAAGCGGCACGTTAGCCAGGCCGCCCGGCTGGCGTCAAAGACAACCTTTCGAGCCTGCGCTAGGCTTCTGCGCATGCGCTTCGCCCCTGCTTTCGTGCTGCTTACCGTGCTTTCTGCCGGCCCGGCCCGGGCCGAGGGCCCGCCGACCGGCCAGCTCCCGCCTCAGCCTGCGCCGCCCGCGGCCGCGCCGGAGCAGCCGCCCCCGCCCCAGCAGCCGTCCCCGCCGCCCGCCGGACAGCCGCCCGCGGCGCCCACCGCGCCGCCCGCGGGCAGCCCTCCGCCGGCCGAGGTGACCGTGGTCGTGCGCGATGGGGCCATCTTCCGCGGCCAGCTGGTCGAGAAGCTTCCGGGGCAATACATCGCGGTCAAGGTCGCAACGGGGGAGACGCGGCGCATTGCCTGGCAGTACATCGCTCGGATCGACGGAGACCCCGCGAACCCGCCCCGGCCCAAGACCTTCGTTCGCTTCAAGGCCGATCACCCAAGCGCCACGCTCGAGGAGTACGTCGGCAACGGCGACTGGGCGACTCTCTGCAAGTCCCCCTGTGAAGGCTGGGTCACCCAGGGCGAGACGCTTCGGGTGGGGGGGAGCAAGATCCTGCCTTCCGAGTCGTTCCCGGTGCCCGCGGGCCGCGAGCAGATGAAGGTCGAGGCCACGGTCGGAACGAAGAAGCAGCAGATGTGGGGCGCCATCTTGGGCGTCGGCGGCGCGGGCTTCCTGACGATCGGCGGCTCGGTGCTGCTGGTGGGCCTGGCGCCCAACTCGCGTGTCGATCAGAACGACGGCACGCAGCGCGAGCTGACCGACACCGAGCGGCGCAATTTCAAGATCGCGGGCGGCACCATGATGGTGATCGGGGCCGGCCTCGGCATTGCCGGGCTGAGCATGCTGCTCGGCAACGAGACCGAAGCCAAGGTCGCCGGGGCCACCGGTGCGCCGCGCGCCGCCAGCTTGAAGTTGCCGGGCGGGCTGCGCCTGGGCCGCCGCGGCTTCGAGTTCTGAGGGCGCTCAGGGGGTGCCGCCGATGGGGCGGACCTGGGCCGCCTGCACCCACGCCACCGTGGTGCCCCACTCGATGCGCACCAGCTCGCCGCTGCGCTCGTGCACGAACAAGCTGGCGCCTTCGGGCATCGAGACGTGCTCGGGCTCGCCGCCCTTCTGCACCAGCGGTTTGCCAGCCTGGTCGAGCAAGCGCGCGTTTTCGGCCACCACCACCGCGGGGCGCGATGCCACGCGGAAATGACGGGCGGTGAACGCCAGCCCGCCGCACAGCACGAGTAGCGCGCCGCCGATGCTGGCGGCGGTGCTGGCCGCCACCCGTCGCCGGTGGCTCTCCGACAGCCAGCGTAGCGCCAGCCCCACGCTGGCCACGAACGACCCGAGCGCCGCCGCTCCGGCCCAGACGGCTTCGGGCAGCAGGCCCACCACGGCGCGACCGAGCGAGGTCTTGGCGACCACCGGCTCGGCGCCTTCACGCGCGCGCCGGCGCGCGATCTCGCCGCGCACCCGCTCGAGGGCCTGCTCGGCTTCGGCGTCCCCCGGGCGAGCGAGCAGGGTTTCTTCCAGCGCGGCCACGGCGCGACCGAGGTCCCCCGGCCGCGCGTTCTCGGAGCGCGCGCGTTCGACGTAAGCCACAGCGCGGTTGAAGCTCGCGTCGGGGTGCGAGAAGCCGCTGTCGGCCAGCGACTCGAGCCGGTCGATGGCGTCGTCCACCGCTCCGCGCTCGAGGGCCGTCACCGCGTCGGCGAAGGTCTTCTCGGGCCCGGCTTGGGCTTGCCCGTGCGCCGCCGTGAGCCAGAGCGCGCACCCGACTAGCACCGCGAAGCCCGGCTTCATGCCGTGCGCCCCAGGGACCGCACGATGGACGCCGCACCCTCGACCAGATCTTCGGAGCTCTGGCTGCCCGCTGAGCCGGTGAATCTCAGGTCGTCGCAGCGCTCGAGCAGGGTGACGATGTCGGCTGCCAGCGGCGCGCCCACGCCGTGCGCCGCGAGGCTCGAGCCCAGATCGCTCTTGAGCACCGCGCGGGCGCGCAGCCCGGTGGCGCCCTCGACCGCGAGCAACACCGCCTTCTCGGCTTGGCTGGCGGCCGCGGCAGCGTCGCGCTGCTTCAGGGCGGCGCGTGCGTCGCTCAGCGCCTGCTGGGCGAGCGAAGCGTGACTCTCGGCCTTGAGTCGCCACCTGGCTGCCAGCCGCTTGCCGAAGCGCTGCCCCGCGCCGGCCACCACCACACCCAGGGGCGCCAGAAAGATCGCCAGCCAGAACAGCCGGTGGTCGCTGAGGGCGAGCGCCCCTTTGGCAGGTTCACCCAGGGACCTTCGCAGGCCCAGCGCCCCGGCGAGCGGGTCGTCTTTCGCCGGCAACGCGTTCGCCAGGTTGCCCGGCTTGACCTTGATCGACCCCAGCGACGCCTTGGCAACGTCGTACGACTCGCGTTCGGGATCCCAGTAGGGCAACGCGAGCTCGCCCAGGTCGACCTCGCCGGGCGTGTCGACGCGCACCACGTAGGTCAGCTTGCGCCAGCCGCCGACCTTCGAGCCGCGCGGTTCGATCTCTTCGACCGTGGTGGGTTCGAGCCAGGTGGTGCCCGTGCGCTGTGGCGTCTTGAGGGCGAGCGGCAAGTTGCCGGTGCCCTCGAGCTTTGCGACCACGCTCACGGCATCGCCGGCGGTGATCTCTCGCGGCTCCACGCTCACGCTCAGCGCAAACCGCCCGACGTCGCCCGTCTTGTAGCCCGCCGGGCGACCAGCGAGTGGGGGCTCGACCACCTCGATGGTCAGCGGTGGGCTGTATCTCACCAGGCCCTTGTGGGCGCCCGAGCTCGGGTAGCCGCGCCCTTCGAAGCCCAGGCGCATGGCGCCGATGGTGAGCTTGCCGGTGCGGATCGGAAAGAGCGCGAGCTCGCGAACCTTCTTGGCGTACCAGGTCTCGCCGCCGATCGGCACGCGGTGCACCGTCTCGGTGTACGAGTTCTCGAGGATGGTGTGCGCCAAGAACGACTCGCGGCTCGGCTCGGAGGTGTTGGTCTCGCGGAACGGGCCCCGGGAGCCATAAGCGTAGATCTTGAGCGTGACCTGCTCACCCATCACCACCCTCATCGGGCTCGCCACGGCGCGCAAGAACGCGCCCGGCTCGTCCGCGCGCTCGACCTTCAGCTCTTCGGGGAACGCGGGCAGGTCGGCGGGCGGGTCGTCGGCGCCCAGCGGAAAGCCGGGCAGCGACGGCAGCCCGAAGCCGAAAGGGTCGAGCGGGTCGCGGCGGCGCGGCCTGGTGCCCGAGCCCGCGGCGACCACCTCTACCTCGATCGTGTCGCCGGTCACGCGACGCGCGCCGACGCTGACGCTGGGCGGGCCCAGGCGATAGCGCCCGGGCTTCTGCGCGACCAGGGTCCAGGTGGCGCTGATCCCGAAGCGTTGCTGGAAGCTTCCGCCCTGCAAGGTGACCTGTTGCTGCATGGCGACGCTCGGACCCTGCACGCTCACCCCCGTGGGTGTGGGAAGCGACGGGCTCTGAGGCAGCGACGTGCCCTTGTCGGTCATGGCCGTCAGCGTGAGCGAGAAGGATTCACCGACCTCGACCTGTCGGCTCGAGACCTGAGTCTTCAGCGTGGCGGTGGTCTGGGCGCGAGCGTGGACGGCGCCGAAGAGGAAGAAGAGCGTGAGCAAGACCAGGCGGAGGGCCTTCATTTATCCTCCATCCCGGTGCGCGGCTGACGTTGCAGAGCGCGATTGCGCGCGGCCTGTTGCTGCAGGGTCGGCGCCCGCTCCAGCATGTCGAGCATGCGCTCGTCCTGGTTGGTGGTCGGGCTGGGCTGCTCGTCGGGGGGCGCGCCGGCGTCGGGGTGGTCCTTGGGATCGGCCCCCGAGTCGGTGCCAGCTTCCTTGCCCCCGTCTTGATCCGAGCTCTGGCTGCTGCCGTCGGCGCCGGTGTCGGGACCGCTGTCGGTGCCGCCGTCCGGCCCGCCGCCGCCGTCGCCCGAGTCGTCGCCGCTCTCGGGCGAGCCGCCGTCGCCGCCCTCGGGGGCCGAGTCCTGGCTGGCGTCGCTCGAGTCGGGCTCCGAGTCTTGGCTGCCGTCGCGGCTCTCTTCTTCTTCGGCGCGCCGCAGCGCGATGGCGCGGTTCCACGCGGCGTCCCGGCCGACCTCGTCACCGGCGTCGCCCGGCAACCCGGGGACGAGCTTCAGCGCCCGATCGTAGTGGGTGACCGCCGCGCGGTAGCGCCGCCGCAAGAACTCGAGGTTGCCGGCGAGATAGTGGGCTCGCGCGCGCAGATCGATGGGCACCTCGTGGTCGAGCGCGATGAGCTCGGCGATCTTCAGCGCGCAGTCCACCTGGTCGCTGCGCTGGGCCAGATCGGCCTCTTCCTGGGGCGAGAGCCCGGCGTCCCCGGTGATCAGCTCCTCGCCGAAGCGCTTGCCGAAGGTCTCGGCGATCTCGAACAGGCCCAGGCCCAGGTCGAAGGTCGCATTCGGGCGCCTCCGCAGGCCGTCGTTGGTGCTGATCTGGCCCTGCTCGCACTTGCCCGTGGCCAGGTACTCGGCGAGCAGGCCGACCGCGGCCTGGGCGTCGCCGGCGTCCAGGGCGCCGATGGCCTCGTTCACCGGCGGCGCGTTGCGCTCGAACAGGCGGTCCGCGGCGCCGTCGCAGCCCAGTGGCAACGCCAGCGAAAGCGCCGCGCCGGCGCTCACCGCGGCGAGCGCCTTGCTTCGGCGGCGACGCGCCTTGTGCCGGTGCACCGGCGGCGGCAGGCGCGTGGGGCGTGGGCGGCGAGGCGTCTCGGGCACGAAGGTCTCGAGCAGCAAGAGCAAGAGCGCCAGCCCCAGGGGCCAGAGGTACACGTCGGCGTAGACCGTCTCCACCCGCTCGCTGAGCTCGCCCGTCATCATCTTGCGCAGCGCCGCGGCGATGGTTCGAAGCCCGGTCGAGCCGGCCTCGCTGCGTGCGACGTTGCCGCCGGTCACCTGGGCGATCTTGCCGAGCTGGGCCTCGCCGGCCGCCGAGAGCTGGGTGGTGATGGGCTTGCCTTCCGGGTCGGTGCGCCAGCCGGTGATCTCGCCCGCCTCGTTCACCTCGGGCAGCGGCTCGGGGGTGCGGCCGCCGATCTGCACCACGTGCACGGTGACGGCGTCTTGTGCCGCGGCCTCGGCCACGGTCACCGGATCGCCCTCCAGATCTTCGCCATCGGTCACCAAGACGATGACCTTCTTGTGCGACCGCGAGAGCGGGTCGCGCGAGAACAGATCCCGGGCCGACTCGAGGGCGCGGGCAATGGCGGTGCCGCCGACCGGCATGTCGTTGGGCGAGAGCTGGCGGAAGAACTGCGCCACCGCGCCGCCGTCGCTGGTCATGGGGAACGCCATCGGCTCGCCGGCGAACGCCACCGCGGCGAAGCGCGCCCCGGGAAGGTCTGCGATGAGCTGGGCGACTTCGGTCTTGGCGCGGGCAGTGCGCGAAGGCTTCACGTCACGTGCGTGCATGCTCTTCGAGAAGTCGAGCACCACGATCACGTCCAGGTTCGTGGCCGGGATGATCCGCGTGCCGCGCCCGTATTGCGGCTGCGCCGCAGCCAAGAAACCGAACGCCACCGCCAAGACCAGCAGCACCCCCTTGAACGCGCGGCGCCCGCCGGGCCGGGCGGTGAGCAGGCCCTCGACCAGCTTCTCGTCGCCGAAGCGGCGAACGGATCGGGCCAAGAGCACCGAGCCGGCCACCAGCAGCACCGCCACCACCAGCGCGAGGCCCGTGCCGATCAGCCACAGCGGCTGCGCGAACTTCACGGGAACCTCCGGAGCACCAGCGCGCGCAAGATCGCGTCGAGCGCGATGAGCAGCACCCCGGGCAGAAGCAAGAAGCGGTACATGTCTTCGAAGCTCGCGATGCTGGCTTCGAAGCGCGTCTTCTCCAGCTTGTCGAGCACGTCGTGGAAGCTCTCTTGCAGCTTCGCCGCGTCGCTCGCCACATAGGTCTCACCGCCCGTCTCTTCCGCCAGCTTCTTCAAGAGCTCGGGGTTCACCGGGAACGGGACCGTCACGTAGCGTGGCTGGCCGAACAGATCGAAGCCGTCTTGCACCTCGGCCGTCTCGCCGCTGCCGATCTGGATGGTGAACAGCTTGGCGCCCACCAGCTTGGCCAGGTGCGCGGCGTACTCTGGCGCGATCTGCCCGGCGTTGTTGTCGCCGTCGGTGAGCAGCATGATGGCCTTGCTCTGGGCCTGGCTCCGCCTGAGGCGCGCGGCGGCCACGCCCGTGGCATCGCCGATCGCCGTCGCGCTGCCGTCGATCAGCTTGAGCTCCATCTTCGAGACCAACGCGTCCAGCAGGTGATAGTCCAGCGTGGGCGGCGAGAGCACGTAGGCCTCTTTCCCGAACACCACCACGCCGATGCGGTCGGTCTTGCGCCGCGCGATGAAGTCGCGAATCACCGCCTTGGCCACGTCCAGACGCGTGGGGCGAATGCGACGATCGCGATCCCGAGGCATGAACTTGGTCAGGTTCTCGGGCACGTTGTCGATCACGGCCTGCATCGAGCCCGACAGGTCGAGCACCAGCACGATGTCGATGCCCTTCTCGTTCGACGTCTCGGGGCGCAGCGTGTTGATCGGCCGGGCCAGCGCCAGGACGAACAAGCCGAACCCCACCGAGCGGAACACGCCGGGCATGTCGCGCAGCCACACGTGCCAGCCCACCGGACCCACCGTGAACGGCGCCAGCGTGCCGATCCGCAGCCGGGGGATCCTGCGGTCTTCACCCCAGGTGGCGCGCCAGAAGACCACCGGCACCAGCACCAGCAAGGGCAAGAGCCACCAGTTCTGCCAGCTGGCGCTGACCAGCTCGGGCCCGCGGGCGATGGCCGGATAGGCGAGCCCAGCCCCGAGCGCGGCGATTAGCGCCAGCACCACCAGCAGAATGCGCTGCAGCGTGCGCGGGCGCGGGCTTCGCGCGGGCGGCGGCGGTTTGCGCGGGGTCATGGTGCCCCTGCTCCGTCACCCGTGCGGGGATCGGCGGGGCCCACCGGCGGCAGGGGCGGGGGCTCGGTGAGCAGTGGCACGGTGCGACGCACGATGCCCTCGGCGCGCTCCAGCGCCTCTTTGCATTCGTCGGCCGTGGGGGTCAGGCGGGCGAACTTCACCAGATCGGCATGGCGCAGCGACTCTTCGATCTCGGCCAGCACCGTGATCGGCGGGATCACCCGCCTGAGCACGCTCATCATCTCGCGCGTGGTGCTCTCCAGGCCGTCGAAACCGTAGCGATCGCCGCAGTATTTTCGCAGAATGTGGGAAACCAGGTCGTAGTGCTCGCTGAAGCGCTCGCTCTGGATCAGCTCGCGCGCGCGCAGGTCGCCCAGCTCTTCCATCGCCACCTCCCACGGGGGGCGCGGCGGCGGCGGGGGCGGCAGCGGCTTGGGCCGCGATCGCCAGCGACCGATCAACCATGCCAAGAGCGCGCCAACCACGAGCGCGATGGCCGCCACCATGGCCACCTGCTGCGCGGCGGCCCAGACCTCGCGCTGCGGGCGCGGCGGAGGGTTGTCTTTGGGCTTCGCGTCCGGAGTGCTGGCGATCGGATCTTCGACCACGATCCGATGCGGCGCCGTGCACAGCGTGACAATCTCGCCGCTGGCCCGCGCGATGGCGATCGGCAGCGGGGGCAGCTCCATCTCGGTGCGCCCCGGTTTCGGGGGAAGCGCCACGATCGGCACCTTCACCGTGCTCTTGGCGGTCTCGCCGGTCCGAAGCACGTCGATGCTGGGGCCCGCTCCCCCCTCGGGGTCGGGCAGCGCGAAACCGGCGCGCTCCAGCGCGCGGGCGGCGTCGCTCTCGAGCTCGACGCGGAAGCCGTTGGGCAGCACGGTCTCGCCCTTGCCGTGCTCGACCACCACCTCCAGCGTGGCGGCCCAGCCGCTGGTGCCGCGGTCGGGGAAGCGCTCTTCGAGCTTCGGGCGCGCCTTGCCCTCGGGCCAACGCTCGGTGCAGGTGCCCGTCACCCGTTCGACCGAGCCCGCGTCGACGCCGCCGTCGGCGAGCGCCGAGCCGGACCAGGCGGCGATCAAGCAGACGAGCCGCACCGATCTCACGGCCGGCCCTGCCTCCGGCCCAGTGCGCTCACCTCGTTCATCCCTGCGAAGCTCCTGGGAAAAAACCGGCGCCTGCTATAGCTCGACCCGCTCGCAGGAGACAATCTCGGCTCCATGCCTATTCCGACGTATGGCCGACTTCGCGGGTTTCCGCCTGCCAGGTAGCATGAGGGGGTGCGTGGCCGACTCAGAGCCGAGCTCGAGGGGCGCGGGTTCCGCCTGCGGGACCCGGTGGGGGACTTCGCGCTCCTGCGGCTGATCCAGGCCGCCCCGTTCGCGCTCCCCGCCGGGTACCTGGACCTGCTCCGGGCCACGAACGGTGGCTCCGGCGCGCTCCGCGGGCAGGGTCGACACATTTACCTGACCGCCGCGGAGCAGGTGATGAGTGAGCACGAGAGCTGGGGTGTCCACGAGCACGCCCCGGATCATCTGCTGTTCGCTTCGGACGGCGAAGGCGGCTTCTTCATGTTCGACGAGGCCGGTCGGGTCCGCTGCTGCAAGAGCACCGAGGTCGCGGCGCCCGCCCGCTTCGCGCTGGCGTTCGAGCGCTTCGAGGAGCTGATCGCGGCGCTGGGGTGAGCCACGCAGTGCCTCTTTGGCACGACGTCCAGCGACACTAGCGAGGCGTGAGCGCGGTACTGGCGTCCACCCCCTCCGACGTCTGCGCATCGCGGGTGACCTCGAGCCGGTACCGCCATGCCGCCGTCTGGATGTCGCGGAAGTCTCCGGCCACGATCTCGATGCTCGATCCGGCAGAGCAACCGGTCGTCGGCAAGTGATGAAGCACGCTGGCGGGGGCGACGAGGGCGCCGTCGGCAGCCGGTGCCGTGCAGGTCACGACGGTGCCTTGTCCAGCCTTCATATTCGCGCAAACCAAGTTGGCCTGCACGACGCCGTTCGCGATGGCTTCCCACTCCACATGCAGGTCGCGGCTCGTGTCCAGGGTAACCCCCCAGGCAGAAGGGGCGCCATTGAAGCTGGGCTCGAAGTCCGGGCGCTTCAGCACGAGTAGCGGCGGCGCCACCAACTTCTCGTCGATCGGAGGTCCGAGCGCGAAGTCCGCCGTGAAGGAGATGGTTGCCCCTGCGGCCCATGGCGGTGATGGGTGCAGGGCGTATGACGCGATGTCGCCGTAGGTGGGGACATCGAGCGCGGTCGACCCCCACTCGAGGTGGATCAGTCCGGTGTTGTTGAGCGTGATATCGGTGTCGGCCGGGCGAGTGCAGGTCATCACCGCGCAGGGACCGAACACCGCCCGGCGGCAGTCGACGATCATTGGATTTTCACGGACCAGGACCATGAGCGCGACGCCGTAACCGTCCTGACCCAGTCGGATCGTTCCGTGCTCCACTTGAAAGGCTTCGCCGTCGACGTGGCGGAACTCGCGGGGAGCGGCCTCGTCGCTGCTGCCGCAGGCCACGCTCGCGGCGGCCGCGAGCGTGACGGCGATCCGGAGGGGTAGCGATACTTCGGCAGCCATGGGTTCCTCGATCGGCGCGCTCAATCCGGCGGGATCGCGGGGCCCAGCGAGCTCAGGGGGATGCGGACGATGGCGTTGGCCTCGTCGGGGAACTGGACCTTCGCGAATACATCGGTGCAGCTTGTGCCCAGGGCGTCGCCGAACTTCACGCTCGTGGAGATGGGCGGGGACTTCACGATCCAGGA
>JAKLKA010000170.1 GCA_023150915.1 Polyangiaceae bacterium | reverse complement strand
CAGATCCGCAGCATGTAGCCCAAGAGGCGCAGGGGCATCAGCCGGTCCGGCTTGCTCTGGTGCTCGACCAGCAGGTGCAAGATCGCCGGGCGCCCCGCGAGCCGGACGCTGAACAGCACGTCGGCGTAACGCGACTGGAGGGCCGAATCGACGAGACCAGTGCGCAGCGGCCTCAGCGTGGTCCAATCGATCTGCTGCGCCAGCGCCGGCGGCAGCGCCACGCGCAGCAGCCCCTCCGCATGCTCCGGCTCGGAGAACACGGCACGGAAGAGGTGGTCGTGCGGTTGCACGACCGTGGGCTTCGCAAGCAACGTGCCCGGCGGCGCTCGCTGGTCCTTGCGCAGAATTCCCTCCGGGGCCGGTGGCGACGGGCGCCTTCGCCATGGCGATCGCCACCCCGACGACAGCCAGATGTCCGCGCTTCCCCCCGCGGCCGCGCGATCGCACGAAGGTGTACGGGCTGTAGGTTCAGCGCGGCCCGGCGGGTTCGTGGTACTCTGACCCACAGGAGGGAACCGGATGCTCACGCGAAAGGATTTCCTGCGCTCGGCACTCGCAGGGGCGGCTGCCCTGGGCGGGCTCGGCGCGACGGCCAGCGGCTGCGGCGGCGACGACGACGGCGATGGCGGCGGTGGGGGCGACGGGTGCACCGCCGTCTCGCCCATCATCTCGAGCAACCACGGGCACGTGTTGACCGTGCCGCCGGCCGATCTGGAATCGACCCAGACGATGACTTACAGCATCAAGGGTTCGGCGAACCACGACCACCAGGTGAAGCTGACCCCCTCTCACCTCGCCTCGATCAAGGCCGGCAAGACCGCCTATGTCGAATCCACCGCCCTGCCGACGGACGACCACTCGCACAACGTTGCGGTAAAGTGCGGGTGAGCAGCCGGGGGCGGACGGCCACCTCCGGCACCGGCCCGTGAGCCCCGACCTGACGACAGCCAGATGTCCGCGCTCGCCTGATGCGCGAAGCCAAGCGGGTAGTCGACACCCGCGACGCGCTGCGCGGCTGACCCTGTTCGATCAACATCTGCGCGCCGGTCATGAAAGCCTCCTTGGCCCGTGCTCGGGGGGTGCCTCCGTGGCCTGCAGAATATGGCGGACAAGAAGCGCCAGCGCCGTGGCAGCGCGGCCTCCGACAAGTCCACGATGATGGGCTCGAAGCTCGGCACCCAACGCTGAACAGCACGTCGGCGTAACGCGACTGGAGCGCCGAGTCGACGAGACCGGTGCGCAGCGCCCTCAGCGTGGTCCAATCAATCTGTTGCGCCAGGGCCGGTGGTGACGGGCGCCTTCGCCAGGGCGATCGCCATCCCGACGACCGCCAGATGTCCGCGCTTCCCCCCCGCGGCCGCGCGCAGTCCGCGAAGCGGCGAGCACGGACGCAAGGGGGGGAACGGCCGCGCGCAGGTCGCGCAGCGACCGAGCACGGACGAGGCGGGGGCACCTTCGTCCGATCGCACAGCCAGTTGTCCGCCCAGCGCACCGCTGGGGGGATCGGGCGCTGGCCACTTGTCCGCGCGGCGGCCGGCCGTGGTGGCGGTCAGACCGCGGCGCGCGCGCGGGTGAAAAGCGCAAGAGCGGGGCTTGACATGCGTTCAGCTCGCGATTACCGTTCGGCCATGATTTCTGCTGGGTTCGCCACCAGCAGGCGGGGGGATCACGAAGCGCAGCGGCGGCCCCGCCACCTGCATTCCGTCGACCGGCTCGAGGGGGTCGAACGGCTCGACGTCGCGCTCGCGCGCCTGGCGCGCGGCGGCGGGCGCCTGCGGCTCGCCCTCGGCGAGGGGCTCGACGCGCTTGGCCGCGTCGGTGGCCACCACGCGCTCGGGTTCTCGTCGCTCGCGGCGTACGCGCGCGAACGCGCCGGGCGCAGCACTCGGTGGACGGTGGAGACGCGCACGCTCGCGCGGCGGCTGCGCAGCCTCCCGGCGCTGCGCGCGGCGCTCGCGTCGGGCGCCCTCGGCTGGTGCATGGCCGAGCTGATCGCGCGCCACGCCACCGCCGAGACCGAGGCGGGCCTGGTCGATCTCGGCCTGCGCTCCACCGTGCGCCAGATGCGCGTGCACCTGGCGCGGCCCGGCGACGACCAGCAGGGCAACGACGACGACCCCACCTGCACGCTGACGCTGACCCTGAGCCCGAGCGACGCCTGGTTGTTCGCGTGGACGCGGCGCTTCGCGGATCACGTGGGCGGCAGGCACGACGCCGAGGGCGTGATGAGCGCGCTGCTGGGCGAGGGCATGAGCACGCTGTGCTGCTCGCTCCCGGCCAACGACGTGGAAGCCTGCGCCAGCGCCGGGGCGGCGGGCGATCAAGAACGCGCGTGTCGGGCCGAGCTGGCGCGCTGCCAGCTCGAGGCCGAGGCCCGCTCCGAGGCGAATTTCGGGGCCCGGGGCCCAGGCGGCGGCGGGGTCGCGCTGCCGCGGGCGAGCGGCGTCACGGTGCCAGAGCTCGACGCGCGCATCACTGCGCTCGCTGCCGATCTCGCGTCGCACGAGGTCGAGCTGGCTCGCGTCGCCCTGGCCTTTCACCAGGCCGGGGGCGCGCGCCTCCTCGGCTACACGACCGAGGCGCAATATGCCCGGGAGCGCCTGGGCATGTCGGCCTCGAGCTACCGGGCCAAGCTCACGCTGGCGCGTCGCTGGTTGGGGCGCGTTCAGCGCGCGCTCGAGCAGCGCGAGATCGGTCACGAGGCAGCACAGCTCATCGCGCGCGTGGCCACCGCCGACAGCGCGGCGGCGTGGGTCGCGCGGGCCCGGGTGCGCACGGTGAAGCACCTGGCCGAAGACGTGCGCGCCGCCGAGCTCTTGCGCGACGTCGGGGGGTCGGCGTGGCCACCCACCCCCGAGAAGGTGCGTTCACTGCACGCGCTCGAGGGCCGGCTGCTGGCCGGGGAGCGCGAGGCGGTGCTGGCCGCCCGGCGCCAGATGTCCGCGCAGGCCACGCCGGTGCGGGTGCGCCTGCGCGTGAGCCAGGACACCGCGCGCTTCTACCGCGCGCTCGAGAGCGCGACCCAGAAGCACCTGCCCCGCGGCGTCAGCTTCACGGCTCTCCTCTGTGAGCTGTTCTGGGACGCGTGGAAGCACCTGGCAACCCGCGACCACGCCTATGCCCGGATCTACGCGCGCGATCGCTACACCTGCACGAGCCCGGTGTGCTCGCGCCACGACGTGACCCCGCACCACGTGCGTTTCCGCTCGCGGGGCGGTGGCGACGAAGCCGACAACGTCACCTCGCTCTGCACCTGGTGCCACCTCGAGGGCGTCCACGGTGGCCGCATTCGCGTGTCGGGGCGGGTGGGCCAGCTCCACTGGGAGGTCGGAGGCGCGTGCGTCGACGACGGTTCGCGCTATGCTGCGCGCACCTGCGCATGAAGCTTCGATCGCTCGCGGCGGTGGCCGCTCTGGGTGGGACAGTGGCGTGCGGCTCGGACGGCGGCGGTGGCGGCGGCGGCGACGGCTGCCCCCGCGCGGGTGTCGGATTCCCGAGCGGTGATCCCAACGGCCACGCCGATCCCTTCGGCGCAAAGGCCGCAGGCCAGGCCCGGGCGGGCCGGGTGACCAGCCAGGCGCAAGTCGTGCAGCCCGCCCACGGGCGCCAGCGCGTGCGCGTGGGCGACTTCGTGCTCGCGAACGATCGCGTCGCGGCCTACATCGAAGACAAGGGGCTGTCGGACGGGTACCAGCGCTTCGGCGGGGACCTCTTGTCGATCGACCGCGTGGGCGACGACGGCCGGCCGCTCGGCAAGTCGTACTTCGGCGAGACGCTGATGGCCCTGGGCATCGACATCATCGATCCCGACAGCGTGAGCGTGATGAGCGACGGCTCCGACGGCAAGGCGGCCGTGGTGCGCGTGACCGGCCCGCTGAAGCCCATCCCGTTCCTGGACGGGTCGCTGGGCGTGCTCTTCTCACGACGCTACTCCGGGCTGATGGCCGCCTACGACTTCGTGCTCGAGCCCGGGAGCGACAAGCTGCTGATCCGGGTGGGCATCAAGAATGCGTGGTCCGAGCCGCTGACCATCGGCGGGTCGGGGTACACCGACGAGATCCACGGCTTCTTCCACGGCAGCCGAAACCAGCTCGCGAGCCCCGAGACCGGCCTGGCAAAGGCGAAGGGCACGCTGTCGTACGTCGGCTACGTGAACGCAGAGTCGTCGTTCGCGTGGCGGCTCGCCGGCGGAGTGAAGCTCGACGTGGCGCTGGAACAGAGCGGCTCGCTGTTCACCTTCGGCCAGGGCTTCGAGGTGCCGGTCTGCGAGACGTACTGGCGGGACCACGCGGAGGTCATCCCCGGTGGCCCCGAATTCGACGGGCTGCTGGAGGCCGTTCGACAGGCGGACGGCGAGCCGAGCCGCACCGTGACCGGCCTGGTGAAAGACACCGCCGGCGCCCCGGTGGCCGGCGCGTGGGTCCACGCGCTGGGCGAGAGCGACGCCTATCTCAGCCGCACCCTGAGCGACGCAAACGGCAAGTTCGCCCTGCACCTCGAGCCCGGCGTGGCTGCGAAGCTGGTCGCGCAACACCAGGGCTACGCGCTCGAGGCCGCGGTCGCCGTGCCGGCCAACGCGACGTCCCAGGATCTCACGCTCTCGGCCCACGGCACGATCCACGTGACCGCCGCCGGCAAGCTGCCGGTGCGCGTCCACGTGATCCCGACCGCGCCGGTGGCGTCCGCGCCCGAGAGGTACGGCGTCGAGGCCGAGCGTGACGGGCGGCTGTGGGTGGAGCGCGCCGTGACTGGCGAGGCGACCCTGCGCGTGCCGCCGGGTGAGCACCGCGTGGTGGTGACCCGCGGCTGGGAGTACGAGCACCTGGACACCACGGTGACCGTGGCCGCCGGGCAGACCGTCGAGGTGGCCGCCGATCTGGCGCACAGCCTGGACTCGACCGGCTGGATGTGCGCCGACTTTCACATCCACTCGTGGTTCAGCGCCGACTCGAACGACCCGCCGGTCGAGAAAGTGAAGAGCGCGATCACCGAGGGGCTCGACATTCCGGTGTCGAGCGAGCACGAGTGGGTCATCGACTTTCAACCGATCATCCAGCAGCTGGGGCTCGAAAAATGGGCCTTCGGCATGCCCAGCGAAGAGCTGACCACCTTCACCTGGGGCCACTTCGGCGTGGTGCCGCTGTTCCCCAAGCCCGATGAGCTCAACAACGGCGCCGTCGAGTGGGTCGGGCGCAAGCCGCCCGAGATGTTCGCGGACGTACAGTCCCGCCCCGAGAACCCGGTGCTGATCGTCAACCACCCGAGCAGCAGCGGCTTCGGCGGGTACTTCACCCAGTCGGGCTTCGACCTGAAGACCGGCTCCGGAAAGAAGAAAGAGATCTGGAGCACCGAGTTCGACGCCATCGAGGTGTTCAACGACTCGGACCTGGAAAGCAATCGCGACAAATCCGTGGCCCAGTGGTTCGCGCTGCTCAACGCCGGGCACACCCTGTGGGCCGTGGGCTCGAGCGACACGCACCACATCCGCTCGTCGCTGCCTGGCTACCCGCGCACCTGCTTCGACTTCGGCCACGACGATCCGACCAAGCTCACCGCCAACACCGTGCGCGACGTGCTGGCCAAGGGCATCGCCACCGTCAGCGGCGGGCTGTTCATGACCGTGTCGGGGCCGGGCGGCGCAAAGCCCGGCTCGACGGTCAAGGGCACCCCCGCCACCGCGGACTTCACCGTCACCGTGAGCCGCGCGAGCTGGGTCGACGCGACCAGCCTCGAGGTGATCGTCAACGGCGTCACGCAGACGACCGAGCCCTTGGCGCCGCTGGGCGAGAAATTCGTGAACCCGGTGACGGTGAAGCTCGACCCCGCTCGGCCGCGCAACTGGGTCGTGTTCCACGCCAGGGGCGAAAAAGAGATGCAACCCCTGATGGGCAAGCGCCCCTTCGCGGTGAGCAACCCGGTGTTCTTCGAGTAAGCTCCCGGGCGTGCGCCGCTGGCTGGTCATCGCCGCCATCGCCGCGGGTTGCGACGACAAGCCCGCGCCGCCCGCCGTCCCCTTCCCCAGCGCCGGGCCGTCGGCGACGCCCACGCCCACCGTCTTCCCCACCCCCGCCCCGCCGCGCGGTCTGAACGTGGTCTTGATCACGGTCGACGCCTTGCGCGCCGACATGCCCTGGGTCGGCTACCCCCGGGCCATCGCGCCCAACCTGACGCGCCTGGCCGAGCAGAGCGTGGTCTACACCCACGCCTACGCCCTCTCGAGCTACACCTCGATGTCGCTCGGCGGCCTGATGACCGCGCGCTACCCCTCGGAGCTGCCGCGCAGCGGCCTGGCCACCAGCGCCTTCGGTGACGAGGCGCTGATGCTGGCCGAGGTGCTGAAGGCCGCCGGCATGAAGACCCTGGCGGTGCACGGCCACGTCTACTTCCAGGGCGACACCGGCATGCGCCAGGGCTTCGACGACTGGCGCGTGCTGCCCAAGATCACCACCCTGCCGGCCCGCGAGGGGCACATCGTCGACGACAAGCTGGCCGACATGTTCATCGACGGCCTGGCCACCCACGGCAGCGGCCGCATGTTCGCCTGGGTCCACTTCATGGACCCGCACTTCGCCTACGCCCGGCACGCGGATCGAGAGCGGTTCACCGGCGCCCCAGACCGAGCCGTGCCGCCCGGCGTGACGCTGGGCAAGATCGGGCAAGATCTGAAGAACCTGTACGACGGCGAGGTGCTGTTCACCGACGCGCAGCTCGGGCGCGTGCTCGCCTTCATCGAGAAGCAACCCTGGGCCGATCGCACCGCGGTGATCGTGACCGCCGATCACGGCGAGGCGTTCGGCGAGCACAAGAGCACCTTCGAGCACGGCTACACGCTGTGGGACGTGCTCACGCGGGTGCCGCTCTTGATCCGCGTGCCGGGCCTGTCGCCCGCGCGGATCGACACGCGCCGCAGCCACGTGGATCTGGCTCGCACCCTATGCGAGCTGGCCGGCGTGCCCGCTCCCGACTCGTTCCGCGGGGTCAGCCTGCTGCCCGAGCTGGGCGGCGCCCGGCCGCCCCAGCGAGACATCGTGATCGACATGCCCTACACCGACCAGGCCCCCCGCCGGCGCGCCCTGATCCGCGGGCACGACAAGATCGTGGTCACCGAGACGGAAGAGCTGCCCCAGCTGTTCGACCTGGCCGCCGACCCCGGCGAGCAGAACGACCTGGGCCGTGGCGAGCGCGCGGCAGAGCTCCGGCGCGCGTGGACCGAAGTGGACCGCGCGCTGCCGGACTTCCCCGCGCCGCGCCGGGGCAAGCGAAAGTACTGATCAGTTCCCGGCCATCTTCGCGACCTCGGCCGCGAAGTCGTCGCCGCTGGGCTTCTCGATGCCCTCGCCCAGCTGGAACCGAGCGAACTGCTTGACCGCCACGTCGCCGCCGACGGCCTTGCCGAGCTCGGCGCGCAGCTGCTCGATGGTCTTGCCGGGCTCGATCACGCTCTCTTGCTCGAGCAGGCAGACCTCTTTCATCCACTTGGCCAGCTTGCCCTCGATGATCTTCGGACGCGCCGCCTCGGGCTTGCCCTCTTCGGCCAGCTGCGCGTCGAAGATCTCGCGCTGCTTCTGCTGGGCCGCCTCGGACACCTCGGCCTTCGACAGCCAGAGCGGGCTCATGGCCGCCGCCTGCATCGCCAGATCGTCGACGAACTTTGCGAACTCGGGCTTCTGGGTGGCGCCCGCCGCCGCGGACTGCACCGCGACCAGCACGCCCACCTTGCCGCCCATGTGGACGTACGCGTGGACCTTGCCGCCATCGACCGTGAGCCGCTCCCAGCGGCGCACGATGATGTTCTCGCCCAGCTTGCCGACCAGGGCCTGACGCTGCTCTTCGACCGTGCCGCCACCGGGGAACGGCTCGGCCGCGAGATCGGCGCCCGCCTTGGCGCGGCTGGCCACGTCGACCACCTTCTGCACGAAGGCCTTGAAGTCGTCGTTGCGTGCCGCGAAGTCGGTCTGGATGTTCACCTCGACCAGGACACCGGCCTGGCCGTCGGCGGCGATCCACGCGGCGATTTCGCCCTCGGCAGCCACGGCGCCCGCGCGCTTCGCGCTCTTGGCCAGGCCCTTCTTGAGGATGATCTCCACGGCCTTCTCCATGTCGCCGGACGACTCCATGAGCGCGCTTCGGCAGTCGTTCAGACCCGCCTGGGTGCGATCACGAAGCTCTTTCACCTGCTGCATGCTGATTTGGCTCATCTGTCTTCCGTCTCCTGAAGCGTGTCTGAGGCTCAGCCTTCGCCGCGCCGCTGGTACATGACCTCGGCCGCGGGGCCCTGCGACTGCCCACCCTCGCGCTCGCGCGACGGGGCGTGCTCGCGCCGGCGCGCTGCGCCGTAGATGCAGGCGTCGGCGACCGCGCCGGTGATCAGGCGCACCGAGCGGATGGCGTCGTCGTTGCCCGGGATCAGGTAGTCGACCTGGTCGGGATTGCAGTTGGTGTCGGTGATGGCGACGATGGGAATGTGCAGCCGGCGGGCCTCGCTGACGGCGATCTGCTCTTGCGCCGGGTCGATGACGAACACCGCGCTCGGCACCGAGCCCATGCCCTTGAGGCCGCCGATGTACTTCTCGAGACGAAGCCGCTCTTTCTCGAGCTTCACGGTCTCTTTCTTCGGCAGCTGACCGTAGGTGCCGTCCTCTTTCATGCGCTCGAGGGTGCGCAGGCGCTCGAGGCCGCCCTTGATGGTGCGGAAGTTGGTCAAGCTGCCACCGAGCCAGCGGTTGGTGACGTAGAACTGGCCGGCGCGCTGCGCCTCTTCCGCCACGATCGTCGCCGCCTGGCGCTTGGTGCCCACGAACAGCACGTGACCGCCGCGCGCGACGGTGTCGGCGAGGAAGTCGAAGGCGCGCTTGAACAGACGCGAGGTCTGATCGAGGTCGATGATGTGGATGCCGCTGCGCGCGCCGTAGATGAACGGGCGCATCTTCGGGTTCCAGCGCTTGGTCTGGTGACCGAAGTGCGTGCCAGCCTCGAACAGGTCGCGGACGCTGAGGGGGTTGGCGGGGTCGCGGGGCTCGCGCTTCTCGGGGCTCTGGGCGCGCTCGGCAGCGAGCACGGCGGTGAGCGGCGGAGCCGCAGTCGACACTTCGGACGTGGATTCGATGGTGGTCTCGGTCATGATGCGCATTCCTTTCCGGTTAGGCCTCCGTCCCGCGCCGGGGAGCCCGATGAGCAACCTGCTCACCGAACACCGATCCCGGTCGTTCGCGCTCGGGACGTGGGGTCTCTTCGCCGGGGTGTCCCGGTCGAAGGGGCGCGGAACTTACGGCAAGGCGGGGGCTTCGTCCAGACTCAGAGACCCGACCCCGGCAGCTCGGCCGGCTTCGGTCGGGCAGCGGCCGGTTTTTCTCTTGGTTTTTCCACCAGGGCCTTGGCCTTCGGCGCAGGCGGGGCCTCGGCCGGCGCCGGTTTTGCCACGGAAAGCGCGACCGGCGGCGGCGCGGCGGCGGCGCTGGGGGCTGGCTCGGGCGCCGGCGTGGGCGCGGGGGCAACGGGCGTGGGGGACGGCGCGGGCAGCACCTCGATCGATGACGTGGCGGCGGCGGCGCGCGGCGGCGGCGACCCGCGCCGCAGCGCCACGAAGGCCCCGACGCCGCCGATCAGGATCATCACCGCCAGCGCCGCCAGGGCGAGGGGCAGCAGGTTCGCTCGCGGAGCCCGAACCGACGGGGCGGGCGTTGCCGACATGTACGGCGGGGGCGTTTCGACGAAGGCCGAAGGCAGCGGCGAGACGTTGGGCATCGAGCGCGCGACGGGCGCGGGCGGCGCCAGCTGGGCGGCAGGCACCGAGGTGCGCGTGGGCGCTTCGTTCGGGGGCGGGGCGATGGGGCCGTCGATCGGCAGCGTGCGATCGGCGTGCAACGGCCCGGATTGGATCGCCGACGGCGGCGCGGACGCCACGAGCGTGTCGTTGAGGCCGAGCGGGATGTCGCTCGAGGCGGCGACGGTCTGGAAGCCGTCCTTCGCCCACTCCATGCCGGACTTGGTCGGGGCGCTCGCCGAGAGCGTGGTGTTGGCGGCCATCACCGGCGTGCCGATCACCGTGGTGGTGGAGCCGACCGGCGGCTGCGATCGGCGGGCCACGCCGTCGGCGCCCAGCGGCGCTTCGACCGTGGGCGGCTCGGGCTCGACGGAGGCGCGACCCGCCACGCCGTCGCGCCGGGTGCTGGGCAGCGCGGTGATGGCGTGGGCGGTGGGCGCCTGATAACCCGCCTCGGGCGTGGCGCCACTGGTGGAAGGCAGGTGCGACGCCCGCTTGAGCAGCGCGCGCAGCGAAGCGGCCACCTCGCGCGCGCTGGCCGGGCGGGCCGCCGGCTCTTTCGAGAGCAGGCCCATCACGATGTCGTCGAGCTCGGGCGAGACGCCGCGGTGGAACTGCGAGAGCCGCGGCACCGCCTTCGACAGGTGCGAGAGCAACAGGTCGTTGGCGTCGCGCGCGTCGTCGAACGGGCCCTGGCCCGCGATGGACTCGAACAGCACCAGCCCGACCGCGTAGAGATCGGCGCGCGCGTCCACGGGCTGACCCTTGGCTTGTTCGGGCGACATGTAGCGCGGGGTGCCGATGGCCACACCCCGGGCGGTGATCACCTCGGAGCTCTGGTCGGCCAGCTTGGCCACGCCGAAGTCGAGCAGGCGCACGCCGCCGCCCGAGACCACGAAGATGTTCGGCGGCTTGACGTCGCGGTGCACGATGCCGATCTCGTGGGCGGCCGATAGGCCGTCGAGCACCGCCGCCGCGATGCCCACCGCGCGCGGCACCCCCAGCGCGTGCTCGCGCTTGAGCAGGTCGGCCAGCGTCTCGCCCTCGACGCGCTCCATCACGTAGAACGGCACGCCGTTGTCGCTGGTGCCGGCGTCGGTGACGTTGACGATGTTGGCGTGGTTCAGCCGTGCCAGCGAGCGCCACTCTTGCCTGAGGCGCGCGACCAGGTCTTTTCGGCCCGCCAGCTCGCGAAACAGCGCCTTGAGCACGAACTGCTTGCCGAGCTCGGTGTGCTCCACCAGGTACACCGAGCCCATGCCCCCGGACCCCAGGTGGCCGAGTACCCGGTAACGCGTGCCGGGCACGATTTGACCGTCCGCAAACTCTCGGCTCATGCGTCGGGCCTGCCGCGCGGGGCGGCCGGACACCAAGGTGGAGACTACGACAGCGCCGCCGGAGCGTCGAGGCCAAGGGCTTTTGCCGAGCACGCGCCCCCCATCGGCGCGGCCCCGGCGCGAGTTGACGAATTTCTCAGCCCAGGAGCGCGGCCAGCACCACGATGAAGAAATAGGCGGCCCAGCCCAAGAGGTTGAGCACGCCGAGGATGATCCCGGCGATGGCCAGGCCACCGCCGCCGACGTTGGCCGGATCCTTCTTGGCCGCGCCGCGCGCGACGAAGCCCGCGATGATCGCCGGGATACCGGTCAGCGGCCCGAGGCAGAGCAGCAAGCCGCACACCAACGCCACGACCGCCGCGGGGCTGGCCGGCGGCTTCTCGCCCTTCGGCATGCCGGTGGTCGGATCGATGGTCATGGCGTGGAGCGCCATGGTCTGCTTGCCGCCAGTGATGGGCTTTCCCCCACCGGGCGGACCGTGACCCCCGGGGGGCGCAGGCTGGAAGCCCCCGGGCGGACCGCCGTAGCCCCCGGGCGGTGCGCCGGGCGGACCGTAACCCCCGGGCGGTCCCCAACCCCCACCCTGCGCCTGCCGACTCTCGAGCTCGAAGCTCATGGGCCCTTGTACCCCATGCCGACGCGCGCTGGCGAGTGGCCTGTCCGCCGTCGTTGTTTTACGGTCCGCGCCCGATGAAGGTCACGCGCGACGAAGTCCTGCGCCTTGCCCGGCTGGCGCGCCTGAGCCTGGCCGACGACGAGCTGCCGAAGCTCGAGGCCGATCTGTCGCGCATCGTCGACTATGTGGCCGAGCTCGGCAAGGTCGACACCAGCGAGGTGAGCGACGCGCCGCGCGTGGGCCCGACGGCCGCGCCGCTGCGCGACGACGAGGTGCGCGTGGGGCTGCCGCGAGCGGCCGCGCTGGCCGCGGCGCCCCGCGTGGTCGACGGCGCCTTCGCGGTGCCCGAGTTCGTGGACGAGTCATGAGCCCGCTGTCGCTGCCCATCGCCGAGCTGGCGCGGCGCGTTCAGGCCGGCAGCGTCACCGCCGAGGCCGTGGCACGCGAGAGCCTGAAGGCGATCGCCGACCGCCGCGGGCTGAACGCTTTCTTGCACGTCAGCGAGCACGCGACCCTGGAGCACGCGAGCGCGCTCGACGCGCGCCGCGCGCGGGGCGAAACCCTGGGCGCGCTCGCCGGCGTGCCGATCGCGATCAAGGACGCGCTGTGCACGCTGGATGCGCCGACCACCTGCGGCTCGAAGATCCTCGCCGGCTGGCGCTCGCCCTATGAGGCCACGGTGGTCTCGAGGCTGCGGGCCGCGGACGCGCTGCTCGTGGGCAAGACCAACATGGACGAGTTCGCCATGGGCTCGTCGAACGAAAACAGCGCGTTCGGTCCGGTGAAGAACCCGTGGGACGAGACGCGGATCCCCGGCGGGTCGAGCGGGGGCAGCGCCGTGGCCGTGGCCGCCGGCATGACGCTGGGCGCGCTGGGCAGCGACACCGGCGGCTCGATTCGCCAACCCGCGGCGCTCACTGGCACCGTGGGCATCAAGCCCAGCTACGGCCGGGTGTCGCGCTACGGCCTGGTCGCCTTCGCATCCAGCCTGGATCAAGTGGGCCCGTTCGCCCGCGACGTGCCCAGCGCGGCCCGGATCTTGGCGGTGATCGCCGGCCACGATCCGCGCGACTCGACCTCGTCCGCCGCCGCGGTGCCCGACTACGAGGCCGCCTGTCAGCGCGACGTGCGGGGGCTGCGGGTCGGGGTGCCCGAGGACTATTTTGGACCGGGCCTGGATGCCGAGGTCGCCGACCACGTGCGCGCCGCCATCGCGCGGCTCGAGGCCGACGGCGCGTGCGTGGTGCCGATCGCCATGCCGCACACCCGCCACGGGGTGGCCACGTATTACGTGCTGGCCACCGCCGAGGCCTCGAGCAACCTGGCCCGCTTCGACGGGGTCCGCTTCGGCCTGCGCGAAGAGCGGCCGGGCAGCGATCTGGGCACGCTCTACGACTCCACCCGCTCGGCAGGTTTCGGCCCCGAGGTGAAGCGCCGCATCTTGCTCGGCACCTTCGTGCTGTCGGCCGGGTACTACGACGCGTATTACGCCCAGGCGCAGCGCGTGCGCGCGCTGATCCGCCGCGACTTCGAGCGCGCCTTTGCCCAGGTCGACGTGATCGCCACGCCCACCAGCCCCACCGCTGCGTTCCCGCTGGGCGAGCGGGTGGCCGACCCGCTGGCCATGTACCTGGCCGACGTCTACACCCTGCCCGCCAGCTTGGCCGGCGTGGCGGCGCTCTCGCTGCCCGTCGGCCGCACGCGATCGCGGCTGCCCGTGGGGCTGCAGCTGATCGCGCCGGCGTTCGCCGAAGAGCGCTTGCTCTCGGTGGCGGCAGCCTGCGAGCGCGCAGCCCCATGACCGTCTTCACCGAAGCAGCGGGGCCCCGCCACGCGCCCGGACTGGTCGCGCTCTTTCAGCGCACCGAGTCGCCGTGTTTCTGCCGCTGGTGGCACTTCGAGGGCGACAAGAACGCCTGGCTCGATCGCTGCGCGAATCGCCCGGAAGAAAGCCGCGCCGAGCTCGAGCGCGCGCTGATCGAGAGCACCGGCCAGGCGCGAGGCATGGTGGCGCTGGGCGACGCAGATCAGGTGATCGGCTGGATGAAGCTCGCGCCGGCCAGCAGCGTGCCCAAGCTGTTCGAGCAGCGGCTGTACAAGGGGCTGCCGTGTCTGAACGGCGCGCGCGACGGCGTCTGGGTGATCGGCTGCTTCTTGATCGACGAGGCCTGGCGACGCCAGGGCGTGGCCGGCGCGCTGCTCGACGCCGGCATGGCGGAAGCTCGGCGCGGCGGCGCGAAGAGCCTGGAGGCCTTCCCGCGCCGCGCCGACGACGTGCCGGCCGAAGGCCTGTGGACGGGACCGTTCGAGCTGTATCGCGCGCGCGGCTTCGAGGTGGTGCACGAGCTGGCGCAGTACCCGGTGCTGCGCCTTTCGCTGGAGCCCGGGGCGTGAAGCGCTGGGTGCT
>JAKLKA010000169.1 GCA_023150915.1 Polyangiaceae bacterium | reverse complement strand
AGAGGGTTCGCGCGGGCCTGGTGCGTCTGGGGTTCAAGCGAGCCCAGGCCGAGCAAGCCGTCCGGCAGGTGCGCGCGCGTGGAGTGGAGCCTCGACCCGAGCCGCTGCTCCGCGCCGCAATCGCGGTGCTCACACCCTGAGATGCTTCGAGCCCACCCCCACACAAAGGGAGTGTGGCCGCGGCGTGATGCGCCCATGGCGGCAAGAGACGGGCCTCGCGCCTCGACCCCGGCCCGGTCGCCTCGCTCCTGAGCCGGACGCTGCAGGTCGCCCTGACGAGAACCGATCGGGGGTGGTGCGCCAAGGCTGCGCCGTGCGACCCGCCGTACGCGGTGGATCCTCGAGGACGACGGGTTCCGAAGCCCGAGTGCCTGTAACGGTTTCGCTTTACGCCGGCGCGCGGATCTGGCCCCCTCCGCGCTGAAAGAGAGGGACCATGGATCCGTTCGCCCCCATCAACGGCATCTCGCTGGAACGCTACGCCGACCTCGGCGCCGCGCTCGACGGGCACGACAAGAACCCGGCGAAGAAGCAAGAGATCCTGACGGCCGAAGGGGTCACCGTGGCCGACTACGACGCCGCCGTGGCGGGCTGGACGGCCCGCATGCAAGACATGTCGCTGATGGGCAAGGTGGCCACCGCCTTCATGCCCATGTACCAGGCAGCTCTTGCGCGGCGCAAAGGCGGCGCAGCGCGCGTCAGCTACGAGGACTACGTCCACGTCAGCGCGCTGATCAAGATCTACGGGTTCGAAGCGGCGATCCAGGCGGCCGGCGTGTCGATGAGTGACTGGACCGAGGCCGGCGGCTACTGGAACAACACCATGGCCGCGAACATGATGCAGTACGCCGGGCACCACAACTTCGTCTCGCAAGAAGAGGCGAAGATCCGCGGCGGCGCGGGCCCGCGTCAGGTGCCGGTCACGCGCGACACCAGCGCAGGCGCCATGGCACAGCCGAACGCGCAGGCGCTGCAGCAGCAGGCGATGATGGACCCGGTGCAGGCTGCGATGATGAACCCGGCCTACCAGCAGTCGCAGGCTGCTGCCGCATCGATCATGCAGAACCCCATCGGCTTCGGTTTCGGCCAAGCCGCCGCGTTCGTGACTGGCGGCATCGTGGCAGGCTCGAAGGTGAAGGTCGCCTGGTCCGACGGCAACCAGTACCCCGCCAGCGTGATGCAGGCGGCTCCCAACCAGTACTTGGTGCAGTTCGACAACGGCTCGCAGCAGTGGGTGCCGTCGAACGCGGTCAGCAAGGCATAGCGCCATGAACTGCGAAACCTGCGGCGCCACGTTGTCCCTCGACGACATGACGCGCCCGAACTGCCCCTATTGCCAGAACGTGCTCAAGCACCACGCCCGCGCGGCCGAGCACGCCGCGCTGGTGAACAAGGTGCTCAGCGATCGGATCGGCGCGCAGTATCCGGGCATGCCGCCCGGCCAGATGCCGCAAATCGGCTACGGCTTCGGTGCGCCGATCAACCCCGGCTTCCAGCAGTTTCAGGAGCAGCAGTTCCAGGCGGGGATGAAGCGCGCCGGCTGGATCACCGCGGTCAGCATCCTGGTTCCGATCGTGCTCTTGATGATGATCGGCGGGGGCATGGCGGTGTGGATGCTCGTGTCGCGCTAACGCGCGAGAAGCTCTCGCGCCGCCGACGAAATGGCCAAGACCCCCGGGTGCTTGATGCGGCGCTCCAGGCTGATGGCAAAGTAGCGCTCTTCGATGGCCGGCACGCGACCGACCACCTGCACCGTGTACTGGTCGGCGATCTCTTGCTCGATCACGGTCGGCCCGACGAACAAGCCCACGCCGGCCTGACCCAGGGCCTTGGCGAGCGCGCTGTCCTCGACTTCGGCCACGATCAATGGCCGAATGTCTTGGCTGTCCAGCCAGCCCGCCAGCTCGCGGCGGACCGCGCTGCCCTCGCCCGGAAGCACCATCGGGGCTCCGTCCAGTGATTTCGGGAACCCGCTACGCAGCTTGCTGGCGAGCTTCGGCGTGGCAAACACCGTGGTTCCGCTCTTGCCCAGCAGGTGATTGAAGGTGCGAGCGCCCGACGGTGGCGACAGCGGGCAGTCGGACAACACCAGATCCACCTCGTGACCGGCGAGCGCGGCCACCAGGCGCTCCCCGGTGTCTTCGCGGCAGACCACGCACAGCGGCGGGTCCACGCGGAACGCCGGTTCGAGCATGCGCTGCACCGCCAGCTTGGGCAGGCTGTCGGCGATACCCACTACCAGCCGCGCGAGCCGCCCCGTTCCGCGACCCTTCACCGCGTCGAGCAGGTCGCGACCGATGCCGAAGATCTCGTCCGCGTGGCGGAAGACGATGCTCCCGAGCTCGGTGAGCACCAGGCCTCGGCCGCGCCGCTCGAACAGCTCGCCGCCCAGGCTCTCGCCCAGCGCCCGGATCTGGCTCGACAGCGTGGGCTGCGCCAGGCGAAGCTTCTTGGCCGCGCGGCTCACCCCGCCCTCCTTGGCGGCCAGCCAGAAGTAGTAGAGGTGGTGGTAGTTGAGCCACTCCATGCGCCCCGAGTTGTAGCGACAAGCAGCGGGAAAGGGGAGGCCTTCCGGTCAGAGCGACGCTCGCCGACGTACCGTCGCCATCGCAGCCGAACACCGATACGCCCGCGCGGGCGCTGTTCTCGATCTTCGAGTCCACGAGCTGCACGTGGCTGGCCCAGACGTACACGCCGTCGCCGAGCTTGCCCGCGGTGTCCATCACCACTCGGTCCGGTCGCGCGGAGCGACCCCACTGGGCGCACCTGGCGCCACGGTCTTTGGCGGCCCTGCCAAGCTCGACAGGAGCACGGCCGAGTGCAGATGGTCGCGCGTGATCACGCCCACCGGCACGCCGTCGTCGTGCACCACGGCCATCACGGCTCGCGCGCCGTCCATGGATTCGATCACGGTTTCGACCGGCGTACCGAGCTCGACCTCGACCCAGGCCTTCGATGCGATGGCGGCCACCGGCTCGTGCGCACGCCCCCTTTGCATCGCGAGCGCCAGCTCGGCGCGGGTCACCACGCCCAGCAGGGTCTCGCCCAGCACCACCGGCAGCACGCCGTCCGAGGTTCGCAGCGCCTTGGCCACCGCGTGGCCGATCGAGTCGCCCGGCTCGAGGAGCAGGCCAGGCACCTGGGCCAGATCGGCGGCCCGAAGCCCCTTCATTGCGCCGAGCGCCTTCGCCTCCATGCGCTCTCGGCCCGCGGCGAAGAAGATCATCACGGCGATCACCGACAAGACCAGGGCACCGCTGAGCACCGCGAATGCGCCCAAGCCGACCGCCGCCACCTGGCCGAAGCCCGCGGCCCACCGAGTGCCCCGCTCCATGCCGAAGCGCCCGGCCAAGAGCGCGCGCAGCACGCGCCCGCCGTCCATGGGGAAGATCGGCAAGAGGTTGAACAGACCGAGGGTCAGGTTGCCGAGAAGCAGCAGAGCCACCAGGGTGCTTCCACCCGGGGTCATGGCGCGGGCCGCGGCGAGGTCGAAGTGACCCGCGGCGTTCAGCCCGAAGATCGCGGCGCCGAGACCGACGGCGATCACGAAGTTCACCGCCGGGCCCGCCAGGGCGATCCACAGCTCGTCGCGGGGCCGACTGGGCTTGCCGTCGAGGGCCGCGATACCGCCGATCGGAAGCAGCAGGATCTCGCGCACCGCCAGCCCTCGCCGCTGGGCCACCACGCTGTGCCCCAGCTCGTGCAGCGCTACGCTCACGAACAAGAGCAGCATCGAGACGACGCCGAACAGCGCCCCGCGGGCGCCGTGCTGGCTGCCCCAGGTGAAGGCGCCCCACGCCACGATCAGCAAGAAGGTGAGATGGACGCGGATGGGGATGCCGAAGGCGCGCGCGACTTGGAGTGACCACGACATACGCTCAACGTGGGGCCGGGCCACCCATCGCGCCAATTGATAAGACGTCCACAGAGCATCGATTTTCTCGATGTCATGGAGCGGCGGAGGGCTCGGCGACCGGCAGATACACCGTGAACGTCGTGCCCGCACCGAGGTCCGCGTCGCTGTGTGCGGCGGGCCGCGCTTCGTGTCGTGCGGCGAACCGCACTCCGCAAGGTCGACCCCAGGCAATCCTCCGAGACTCCGCCCTGGCGCGGCGCTTGCTTGGGAGTCCGGGAGGAGGCCGAATCGTGCGCATCTTGCTCGCCCTTTCCCTGTTCGTGGTCATTGGTTGTGCCCCGGAAACGAACGAACCCGTCGAACGGCGGACTTTGGCCGCGGTACCCCTCACACTCCACTACCCGCTCGACGAATTCCACGTCGGCGTCACCTGCGATTGGGATTGCTACACGAATCCGAACGGCAGTCCCCACGCAGCCCTGGATTTGAGCACGGGCTCGGGCAAGCAGCTCGTGCGAGCCGCGACCCACGGCTGGCTCACAGTACACGGCATTAGCGGAGGCTGCGGTAACATGGCAACCATCACGCATCCTTCGGGCTACGTTGTGAAGTACTGCCACTTCTCGAGCTACGAAGGCATATCGCGCAACGTCCGGCGCGGCGACGTTATCGGGAGGAGTGGGAGCACCGGCTATACCGACCCGCCCGGGTACGACCACGTTCACCTGCAGATCCTCGATCCCGACGGCGCGGCCGTTCACCCCGGCTGCCCTCCGGGCATCAGCGACGCATGCAACGACGCGACATCGAACACTCTGTGGGCCATGAAAGGTGATCGCGTGGCGCGGGCGGTCGAGGTACGCCTGGGCTTCGACTTCGACGGTAACGGCTGCGAGGACCTCGTGGCTCGAACCCCCGGGCAAGCGCTTCTCTTGTACGGCGGCGACTGCGCTGGAAGCTTCGCCAGCGAGCAGGTCGCGGTCGGGTCGAGCTTCGGGGACTTCGACGTTCTGCTCGCCGCCAGCGATTGGAACGGTGACGGCGCCGCGGACATCATCGGGCGGCGCCTCAGCGACGCCAGCCTCCGGCTCTATGCCGGCGACGGGCACGGCGCGTACTTGGAGGAGAACCAGCTGATCGGCAGCAGCTTCAGCGGGTTCGACAAGCTCTTGTTCGCCTCCGATTGGGATGGCGATGGTTGCGCAGACCTGGTCGGCCGGCGCACGAGTGACGCCACGCTCCGGCTCTATGCGGGCAACTGCGCCGGTGGCTACACGAAGGAAGACTCGGTCATCGGCACCAGCTTCGACGACTTCGACACGCTGCTCTTGATGCCCGACTTCGACGCCGACGGCTGCGCGGACCTGATGGGGAGGCGTTCCAGTGATCAGAGCCTGCGCCTGTACGCCGGAGATTGCCATGGTGGGTATCGCAGCGAGAATCAGCTCGTGGGCACGAGCTTCGGTGACTTCGATTTGCTTCTGACCAAGGACTGGAACGGTGACGGGTGCAGCGACCTGTTGGGCCGGCGCTCGAGCGACGGCACGCTGCGCCTTTACGCGGCCAGTTGCACCGGCGGCTGGGCGAGCCAGAACCAGCTCATCGGCGAGGGCTGGGCAGCCATGACCGCGATCTTCTGAATCTAGCGTGCCTTCCGCGGACCGGAGATGCCGAACGCTTCCATCTTGTCGATCAGCGTCCGACGCCCAATGCCCAAGAGCGTGGCCGCGGCGGTCTGGTTACCGCCGGTCTGGGCCAGCGCATCGACGATTCGCTGGCGCTCGAGCGCGCGCACCGAGCCTTTGAGGCCCGAAGTCTGCGACGCTGAGGTCACCGGCGCTCCGAGGGCGAGATGAGCGACCTCGACGTCTCCACCCCGAGCCAGCGCGAACGCTCGCTGTATCACGTTGCGAAGCTCGCGTACGTTCCCCGGAAAGCCGTGACTCCTGAGCTTCTTTTCGGCGCCATCCGAGAGCGCGGGTACCCGGACTCGCTGGCGTTCTGCGGCTTCTGCCAAGAAGCTCTTCGCGAGCAGCACCATCTCGTCCTGGCGCTGGCGGAGCGGCGGGATCTCGATGGGCATCCCGGCCAGTCGATAGAACAGATCGCGCCGGAAGGTCCCCTCGTCCACCGCTCGAACCAAGTCGCGATTCGTCGCGGAGATGTAACGGACGTCGATACGACGTGGCTGCACTCCGCCGACCCGGCGAAGCTCGCCGCTTTCGACCGCGGTGAGCAGCTTCGCCTGAGTGCCGAGGGGGAGCTCACCAATCTCATCCAAGAGTACGCTTCCGCCGCTGGCGCTCTCGAGCAAGCCGGGCTTCGCGCTGTCGGCTCCCGTGAAAGCTCCACGCTCGTGCCCGAACAACTCGCTCTCGATCAGAGGTTCGGGGAGCGCTGCGCAGTTCACGCTGACGAACGGTCCCTCGCGTCGGGCCGACGTCTCGTGAAGGGCCAACGCAGCGACTTGCTTGCCGACGCCGGTCTCACCCAAAAAGAGCACACTGAGCTCACTCTCGGAGAGCACCTCGATCAGGTCGCACACCTGAGCCATGACGCCCTGTCGCGGCCAAGGCAATCGGGCCTTGCGCTGCGGAGAGGCCCCCGCCGCCCGCGCACCGCCGGAGTGCCCTTGCACGACGAGCGTGGCGATTCCGACGCCGATCAGCGCGCCGGGACCAATCACCGATCGGTCACCGCGCCCGAGCGGCAGACCTCCGACGCGTGTTCCATTCGAGCTTCCCAGGTCCTCTACCTCGACGCGCTCGCCGACGTAGATGCGCGCGTGGTGCCGCGAAACGGACTTGTGGTCGATGCGCACGTCACATTCGTGAGCGCGCCCGACCAGGAGCGAGCTTCCGGCCTCCAGCACGCGTTCGACGCAGTGTCCGTCCCAAATCGCGACCAGCGCGAGAGCGCCCGAACCGGTTTTGGAGGTCCAGACGAAGGAGGCCGTCGGCACCACGGCAGGGTCGTCGGAAGGTGCGGTCATCGTTCGGAGTCCGAGCGTTCGGTCCCAGCCGCGCGGGGAGCGGAATCACCGACTGTCATGGTATCATGCACTGGTGACGGCAGAGACCGACGACCGACTCGCGGGCACGCGGATCGGACGCTACGCCCTGTACGACGCCATCGCGTCCGGCGGCATGGCGACGGTTCACCTCGGCCGACTGCTGGGCCCGGTGGGCTTCTCGCGGACGGTGGCGATCAAGCGGCTGCATCGACAGTTCGCCAAAGACCCGAGCTTCCTCGCCATGTTTGTGGACGAAGCGAGGCTGGCGGCGCAGGTGCGCCACCCCAACGTCGTTTCGACGCTGGACGTAGTGGCTACCGATGGCGAGCTCTTTCTGGTGATGGACTACGTCGAGGGCGAATCACTGGCGCGGCTCCTGAAGCGTGCCAGCGCCGACGTCGACGCGGTTCCAGTTCCCATCGCGAGCAGCATCGTGCTCGGTCTCTTGTACGGTCTGCACGCAGCTCACGAAGCCAAGAACGAGGGGGGAAGTCCGCTGGGGATAGTGCATCGCGACGTCTCGCCGCAGAACGTGCTGGTCGGAATCGATGGCATCTCGCGGGTGGCGGACTTCGGCGTGGCCAAAGCCGCACGTCGCATCCAGGAAACCGATGTGGGTCACCTGAAGGGAAAAATCGCCTACATGGCGCCGGAGCAGGTCACCCTTGGCGAGGTCGGTCGTCGCGCGGACGTCTGGGCCTCGGGCGTCGTCTTGTGGGAAACGCTGGCGGGGCGCCGCCTGTTTCGAGGAGACAACGCCTTCGACGTGGTGCGGCGGATCAAATCCGAAGAGATTCCGCCTCCCAGCACTCTGCGCCCGAACGTTCCGCAGGAGCTCGACGACCTGGTCGCGCGGGCACTGAATCGCGATCCAGAACGGCGCTACCCGAGCTGCCGCGAATTCGCCATCGACCTGGAAGAGGCCGCACCGCCGGCCGTGCAACGCATCGTGGGCGAATGGGTGGAGCAGCTGGCGCGCGAATCGTTGGACAAACGCGCCCGCTTGCTCACCGAGGTCGAGACCGGGGCGCGCTCGACGGCGGGCGATCCCGTGGATCTGGCCCGATTTCTGGACCCGAGCGCGAACCACTCAGCCACCAGCTTGCTGGGCGAACCGCTCCCGCCGATCGAGCCCGGCAGCTCGACCCTGACCACTCCGGTGTCGTTGCCACGACCCGCGCAACCCGCCGACATCGAGAGTGGCTCGACCAAGGCAAGTTGGGATGCCTCCCCGACGCCGCCGCGCCCGCGCCCGCGCGCTGCGCTCGTCGGCGTTGGCATCGGGGCCGTCGCTTTCGGGGCGGCGCTGGCGGCCGTGCTCGTGCTCCGGAGCACGACCCCCGATCCCGTGGGTCCGGCGCGCCGTGGCCTGGGCATCGCGCCGCGTGTGCCTCGCCCGAGCGTCCCGGCGACCGCCGAGGCTCCAGATCCGGTCGTCGACGTCGCTGCGACCCCCGAACCGGCACCGCCGGCGATGCCGGTGCCACCGGTTCGCGCTCCGCTCGGGACGACGCGAGGCAAGCCTGTCGGGAATTGTGATCCCCCGTATGTTCGTGGCCTGGACGGCATCACGCGGTTCAAGAAGGAATGTCTGAAGTGACGACTCGGCGCCAAATCCAGCGAGCCGCGGTCGCGTTCGCCGTACTGGCTTCCGGCTGGGCCGCTCCCGGACGCGCGCAGGCGAACGACGCCGTGGATCGCTGCTTGCGCGCGCACGAGCGAGGGCAGGCTGCCGAGCAGAAGAGCGAGCTGGGAGAGGCCCTGCGGCAGTTCGAGGAATGTCGCGCCAGTCGCTGTCCATCGGTGGTGCAGAAGGACTGCTCTCGCCGCTTCGCGAGTGTGGAATCGGACCGACCCAGTCTGCTCGTTCGTGCACAGCGCGGCGGAAGGCTGCTAGCAGAGGCGACCCTCGCCATCGATGACGGTGAGGCGTCGGCGCTCGGCGAAGACCCGACGCGCATCGACCCTGGAAGCCACCGAATCGTGATCGAAAGCGCCGACGGCGCCCGGGTCGAGCGCAGACTCGTGCTTTCGCGCGGGGAGCGCCGCGAGCTCGACGTCGAGCTGCCGGCGCCGGGCGCGGCGAGCTCGGCGCCAGAGCCAGCTACGCCCAAGGGGGCCTCGCCATCGCCGTGGCCGTACGTATTCGGGAGTGTGGCTGTCGTGGGGCTCGCGGGGTTCGTCGGCTTCGGGTTGTCGGGAAAGAGCAGGCAGTCGAAACTCGACGAGTGCAAGCCGAGTTGCAACGACCCCAATCTGTACGACGACATGAAGCGGAGCTACCTGTTCGCCGACGTGTCACTCGCCATCGGGCTCGCAGCAGGCGTCGCCACATGGCTCACGCTTCCGCGTTCCGACGCGGCACCACCTGCCGCCACGCGCGGGCCCTTCATCTCTTTCGGTGGGCAGTTCTGATGCGCCGCTCTCTGCCCGCGTGGCTGGTCACCGGACTGTGCGCCTGCTCGATGTTGGCTCCCGATCGCGACGACTACTTCGCTGGAGAGCCGTTCGACGGCAGCGCCGTGAATACGGGCGGAATTGCTGGAATCGCCAGCGGCACCGGCGCATGGGTGGGCTCCGGCTCCACCGCGGGTAGCGGCACCGGAGGGTCGGGCGGCGCTCCCGGTGGCGCGGGCGGAACCAGCCCGAGCGGAGGCGGGACTGGCGCATACGGCGGAGCACCCGGCGGAGGTGGAGCGACCTCCGGAGGTGGAACGACCTCCGGTGGCGGAACGACCTCCGGTGGCGGAACGACCTCCGGTGGCGGAACGACCTCCGGTGGCGGAACGACCGCAAGCGGCGGAGTCGGCGGCACCACCTCCGGGGGTGGCACGAGCGGGACGGGCGGAACCAGCTCTGGGGGTGGAACTGGCGGAACCACGGTCTGCAAGACCAACATGGATGCATGCGGCACCCACAGCGAATGTTGCAGCGGCAATTGCTGGTCCTCGAAGTGTTGCAAGAGCCTCGGCTCCATGTCCTGCAGCTCCGACACCGATTGCTGCCAGGTCATCGTTGGCAACTACTACAAGTGCGAGAACAGCAAGTGCTGTCGCGGCCCGGGAGCCCCCTGCTCGGGAGGGATCTCGTGCTGCAGCGGCACATGCACGGCCTCGACCTGCACGTAGCGGCGCGAGGCAGTATTCCAAGCAACCGCTGCAGGTGTGCAAGGCACCCGTCGTCCCCGCTGATTCGGCGTCCACCATTCCGGCTGCCGGGGTGAGCCGCGGGCGCTCCCTGCGCGCCCAGCTAGCTGGGCGAAGTCTCTTGGTGGTAGGCGATCTGATGCGTTACGTCGTCCCCGTGCTCGGTTCGCTCCTTGGCTGCGCGCCCATGAGCGCGCCGCCCGCTCCCGCTGCTCCCGTCCCCGAGCATGGCCGAGATCGACGCGAACTGGGTCAAGCACGTCCCGCCCTCGCGCGCGCCGCTCGGGCAGCGGGTCCCCGGCTTGCCGCTCGCCCGACTTTCTGTGCGGTGACCTCAGCGCGCACCACGAACGGCGCTCGCCAGCCGAGCGCCGGGCGGCAGCGCTGCATCGACACCCTCCCCGCTGGTGACTCGTAGGCTACGGGACCCGGTCGCGCGCCGTCAAGCGCCGCTCAGTCCTCCACGTAGTCCAGGTTCTTGCCGTACGTCTCTTCGAGCGCGATCAGCGCGATGACCGCGATCACCATCGTGATCGCGCCGACGGCGGCGGCGCTGCCGACCACGCCCAGCGCGTCTTTCAGGTGTTTGCAGTGCTGCCTCCCCCGATCGGTGCTCGCGCCGGCTTCCCAGAGCGCAAGCGGGTGCTCGCGTCGACACGAAGCGGGTGAAGCGAGACCAGACCGGGGCCGGCGCTGCGCGCCGATGGAGGGGGCGCGTGGTTCCGAGACGGCGTGCGTCGCAGCAGTTGCGGGTCTGCTGCGCGGTCACGTCGCGGGCGGCTGTGACCACGACGATCCCGTCCGAGCCGTCGGCGAGCTCCACCGAGTCGTCGCCGACAACTACCGCACGCTCGAGACCGCAGCCGATCAGAACTTCATCGCACCGCTGCCCTCGTCAGCGTGCCGCCAGAAGCTCCTGGCCCCGTTCTCGTGCAAGGACCGCGGCTGGTGTCCCTGATGGTTGGGCAGAACCATGTGCGCGGCTTCCAGTCCTGGGGAACCACCCGGCAAGGGGCATCCGGGCCAGAGGGCGTGCAGGTGATCATGCCTCCCGAACGACCTTCGCCAGCCAGCACCCCACGAGCCGCTGCGCTCCGCCTGGGTCCGCCGCGGCCATGCTGTGGCGGGACTGTGATCCACCTCGGTGCAAACCCGATCGCGACCTACCGGCTGGCGCTCGGCTCGGCTCGTTTGCAGCTCCAATCGCCGTCGATGATGGGGAGGCCGCGATCGGTGTAGGACCTGAGACGACAGAAGACGAACCCCCCGGACTGGTACAGGCATGCTGGGCGAGCATCCGATCGCAGTTTGCCGCACAGACACGGGCACACCCGCTCGGCCGGCATCGGAAGGGGGGCAAGGTACATCCGATTGATGCCGATCCCGGTCCAGTTGTATCTGCCATCTGTCTCCCACGTGGGTGGGAAGGGTATTGCTCCCTCGCAGCCCGGATCAGTCCACGGGCTGTCGGTCGACCGGACCCGAGGCGACGCCGTCGGAGAGTCCTTCGGGTGGCGTCCGAGGAAGGCGAGGCCTTCGGCCCATTGGTCCGCGCGCATGCCGCGCATGTGCTTCTCGTATCCGGACCAGCGCACGGCCGGGTAGTCCACACCCGGCTGCGGGTTCGGTCCCTCGCCACCGGGGGCGATGATGAAGCCCAGCATGCACAGGCCACAGCGGCACTCGAGCAGCCGCACTCTCACCACGTTGGGGTCGAGGTCGGCGAGCTGCGCCTTCAAAGTCGCCTCGGTCGGCTTCGCCCACGCCTCGTCGATCTCCTCCAAGCGGAACGCATCGACGTAGCCATTGAAGATACCGACGTACGGATACTCGTCGGTGGGCGGCGGCGGCACGGGTCTCGGTTTGCGCGCGACGGGTGGACCCGCATCCGGCGCGCTCGGCGGACTCGGCGCGGAAGGTCGTGTTCGCGGCGCGGCGCCCACGGCGCACGCCGCCGCGATGCCGCCCGCCAGGAGCGCCAGCGGCCAAACGGTCGCGGCCCGACGGGTCATTCGAACGGTGCGCCCAAGCACTGAACGATGCAGGACTCCTCCCGACCGTCGAGCCCCAACATGCACGCGAGGAGGTTGCTCGTCGCGCCGCTCGGCTTCGGTCGCGGCTTGGAGCAAGTGCTCGCACACTGAACGCGCGCGGTAGCCAGGGGCTGCTCGCCGTAGAAAGCCTGAGCCAGGCAGTCCGTGAGGCAGGCCAGCTCGCCTTCCCCCGAAGGTCCCCCCAGGCTGCACCGATCGGGCGGAAGGCAAGCTCGAAGCTCCGTGCAGCAGCGGGCTTTGATGCACGCCTGGCAGTCGTCGATGATCGTCGGCTCCGCCGTTTCGCAGATCCCCGGACCACCGAGGTTCGTCGAATCCCATTGCGCACCGCCGTCGCCGCACTCGGAACCTGCATGGTGCGGGACGCACACCTGCACGTTGCCTTTGCACTCGCGACCTGCCGGGTCCCGGGCGGTAAAGCCGACGTGGTAGACCCGTCCGTCGCCAGTCCCCGAGCGTTCGGCGCGGATCCGGACGGGCGCTGCCGAGCCGCCGATCACGGCATCGGGGCCAGCATTGCCTTGGCCGGGCGCAACCTGCGGCTCGTCCTGCTGAACGTCAGTGACATGGATCTCGAGAGGGCCCGCTCCTCCTGAGACCCCGGTGATGTCGACGCCGATCAACGCTCCGTTGGGTGGCCAGACGGTGGCCGGAGACGCCACCGCCGCCGAACAGTCCGGAGCCGCCGAGAACGCTATCGGGATCGCCACGGGCCCGGGGTCGGTCAGCCCGCCGTCACCAAGCTGCCCGTGGGAATCGTCACCCCAGCCCCAGAGGCTCCCGACTGCGATCGTGTGGTTCGACCCCGCCGCGAGGGCCGTCGCGTCTCGCAGGAAGCCAGTGGGGTTGCATGGCGCGCGGACCTCGGCAGGCACCGCCCGGGCAGCGAACGTCCCGTCCCCCAGCTGGCCCTGGGAGTTTCCGCCCCAAGCGAGCACGCCACCCAGCGCTGTCAGGGCCGTCGAGTGTAGAGCGCCGGCGCGCACCAAGGTGACGTTGATCGCGTTCAGCACCGGAGTGGCGACGTCGCGATTCGTGGTCGACCCGTCGCCAAGCTGGCCCTCCGAGTTGTCCCCCCAGGCGCGAACGAAGCCGTCGACTCGAACGGCCAGGGAGTGGCGCGCGCCGGCGGCGATTTCCGATGCAGAGAGCAAGCCGGCCGCAGCGAGAGGATCGACCACGCCGACGGGAACGGTGGATGACGCGGTGGCGGAGTTCCCCGCCCCCAGCTGGCCGGAGTCGTTCGCGCCCCAAGCCCAGACCCGCCCGTCGGCACCCAGGGCCAGACCATGGCGCCCCCCTGCCGCGATCCGCACGACGCCCGCCTGACCTGAAACGTCGAACGCCTGCACGCGGTGCAACTGCGAGTCTGCCACGAAGACCCGGGCGCCCACCACCGCCGCACCGATCGGCGACTGGAATTGTCCGCCTGCCGTGCCCGGACCCCCGAGCACCGACAGGAGCGAACCCCCTGCGGTGAAGATCTGCGCGCGTTTGTTTCCCGCTTCGGTGACGATCACTCGACCCAGCTCGTCGACGTCGACGTCCACCGGCGTGTCGAGCTGCCCCGGGCCGGCCCCGAACGAGCCCCACTTGCCCAAGAAAGCTCCGTCCTTCGAGAAGCGCTGAAGGCGGTGATTGCCGGTGTCCGCAATGAAGATCGCCGATGTGTCCGGGTCGCAAGCGACGGCGCGGGGACCCGACAGTTGCCCGTCTCCGCTGCCCAGCCCCCCGAAGTGGCCAGCCGCACAGGTTCTCTCCGCTCCGACCGCCGAAACCTCGGTGGTGCCCGAGGGGCAGGCCGAAGAGAGCGCCACGTGGACGAAGCGCTGAACGCGGTGGTTGCCGGCGTCGGCTACGAAGACCTCCCCCCCGGTCCCGGCCGCGAGCCCGCTCGGGCTGGCCAGATCTCCGTTGCCGCTGCCGTAGTTGCCCCAGCGAGTCACGAAGCAGACGCGCGCGCCTGACGAGAGAACTTCCACCGTTGCTGGGGGACAATTCTGGGACGGTGCGACGATCGCGAACTTCTGGACCTCGACCGCCGCGGGGTCGAGCACGTAGAGCGCAGTGCCATCGCGCCGGGCCGCGGCGTGCAGTCCGGCCGACCC
>JAKLKA010000295.1 GCA_023150915.1 Polyangiaceae bacterium | reverse complement strand
AATTGTGCATAGCGCCACCCGTCGCACCCCGCGCCCCGCCGCGCCGGGCTTGTCCAACGCAGCGCTTCACCACCGGACCGTCACGCCCGCTCGCGGCCTGCCTCGCTCACGCGAGCGTCGGCGGTGAAGCGCTCAGAGTTATCGACGTGGTTCGCGATGGCGTGACCTACCACCTGCGCGCACCCGGGAAGTTCGTGCCGCCGACGTGGATCCCGGTGCTGCCCACGGTGATGATGATCGCCGCGACCGGCGCAATCCTCGGCGGCTCCGCCTTGCTCGGCCAGGAGGACAGCTCGCAGAAGACGACCGGCGGTGTGCTGGTCGGCGTCGGATTGGCCGTCGCGATTGGCGGTGGGATCTTGTACTACGACGCTTCCCGCGGTGCCCGCCAAGACGGCGCCACGACGGAGTGGAACGAACCGGTACGTTGAGGAGGTGACAATGAACGCCGTCAAATGGGTGAAGGGACTGATCGCGGTGGCGCTCGCCACGCTGGCCGGCTGCGCGACGAATTTCAAGGGCAGCCCTCACGTCGAAGGTGGCCGAGGCGGCTGCGAGAAGAAGTGCAAGTCGCAGGGCATGGAGGTCGCCGGGATGGTCTACATGGGCGAATATTCCGATGCGTGCGTCTGCTCGGTGCCGGGCCAGTCGGCAGGACACAAGAAGCAGCTCGTGGCGTCGGTGGCCGGAGCCGGCGCCGGCGCCGGTGCGGCGGGTGTCGTGCTTCAGATGCGGCGCGACAGCGAACGCAAGAACAACTCCCTCGTTCTGCGCTGACCCCACATCCGGCGTGGCAGGCCGGCCGCGAACCCGAGCCGCACCCACAGCGCGGCTCCTGGCGAACCCGCGCGTTCAGGGCGAAGCGCCTCCCGGGTCCGGCGGCCTCGAAGGGCGCACTCCTGGCGCCAATCCGGGGACCGAGAGCGCGCGGCGGGCCCTGGCGCCGCGCTGATCTAAGCTCGTGCCGTGAGTCGGAGCCCCGAGCCCCCCGCGCCCAACGACGTGCCGAAGCTGTTTCGCGCCGCCGCCGACGCCGGCGTCGCCGTCGTGGTCGCGCTACGCGGCGAGCCTGGACCCGCCGTGTACGCCGCGGAGGCCGTCGGGCGGATGCTGGGCTACGAGCCCGCTGCCCACGCCCTCGCCGCCGTCACTGGCTGCCCGGCTCACCCGTGATCGCGCTCGCCCCCAGCGCTACCCCCCAATCCCCAGGTTCCGTCGCATCCTCCCGATCGGCTCCTCCAAATTCGGAACGAACGCCTCACCCGTCAGCGTCTCCACCGCCTCTCTTCCTGCCCCAGCTCGCAGGTGCTCCTCGCGCTTCGCGCTCGTGCGCGCCTGCGGTCTTCCCCTTATTCGGGCTTCGCCCGAATGGGGAAGACGCGTCGTTCCGATAAAGGCGCGTCGTCGCCGAGCGTCACCAGCGGCTTCTGGTTCCTCGGCCCGACGCGGCGGTCGGGCTCCGCTTCTTGGCGCACGGTCTGCGCCACGCCGCGCAGTGACCTGAT
>JAKLKA010000168.1 GCA_023150915.1 Polyangiaceae bacterium | reverse complement strand
ACCCGCCGCCACCGGGCGCGCCACCGCCGCCCGTGGCGCCACCGCCACCCGGCGCGCCACCGCCACCCGGCGCGCCACCGCCGCCGGGTGCACCCCCGGCGCCGTCGGCTCCGGCTGCGCCATCGGTGGCGACCGGGGCGTCGCCGGGGGGCCCGTCGACCGTGCCCACGATGCCGGTGATGTCGTTGGTGCACTTGCCCTGGATGCACACCAAGCCGGCCTGGCAGTCGTCCGCGCGATAGCAGTCCCCGCCGATACCGGCCTGGTCCTGAGGGCCCCCACACGAGGCAGGCACCCAGAACACACCGAGAACGAGCGCCGCCGCCAAGGTCCGAGAGGCCGTCTGCCGGGTCATGCGGTCGCTATCATACCCCGCCGCGGCCCGAAGTCATGCCAGCGTGAACAGCAAGGCACCCTCTTCGATCGCGTCCCCCTCGGCCACGTGGACCGCCTGGATCTGGCCCGCGCTCGGGGCTTCGACCGGGATTTCCATCTTCATCGACTCGAGGATGGCGATGGCCTGCTCCTCGGCCACGCGGTCTCCGACCCGGGCCAGGACCTTCCAAACCGTGCCCGTGATCTGCGCTCGGACTTCCACCGCCACCGGCCGATGATAACCGACAATGACTGAAGATTTCAGGGCATCCGCCTCCGACCCAAGCGCCGCTCGCCCGGGGTGTCGGACTGACCGTGCCGTGCGCTTGGGTCGCTCACCCCGGATGGATTAAGATCCGCCGGTCCAACTCCCCGCCCGGGGCACCACACTAGCTCTCGCAAACTCGTTCGCCCGCTGCTACAGGAAAGTCCACCGATGGCAGAAAACAAGGAAAGCTCGGTTCTCTTCTCCCTCAAGGAGCTCATGAGCCTCGAGGAGGACCGCATCAAGGCGGAAGAGGCCGACAAGGACGCCCGCGCTCGCGCCGAAGCCGACGCCCGCGCCGCCGCCGAGCGCGCGGCCCGGGACGCCGAAGAGGCCCGCGTCCGAGCCGAGGAAGAAGCGCGCCGCATCGAAGAGCAGCGCCGCCGCGAAGAGGAAGCGCGTGTTGCCGCCATCCACCAGGGCGAGATGGAGAAGGCGCGTGCCGAGGCCGAGCACCGGGCCCGGATGGAGGCGATGACCTCCCAGCAAGCTCACGAGCAACAGCTGGCGGCGCTCACCCAGGACAAGCACAAGAAGCGCCTGCAGATCATCGTGGGCGTGGTCTCGGGCGTGTTCGTGCTCGCCGCGGTGGTCGGTGGCGTGCTGTGGAAGAAGTCCGCCGACGAGCGCGCCCGCGAGAAGATCGCGCTGGAAGCTCAGGCGAAGAGCGCGCAAGACGAGCTCGATCGCCTGAAGCGCGAGTTCGACGAGAAAGAGAAGAAGGTCACCGAGCTCAAGCGCCAGATGGACAGCGCCAAGGACGAAGCAGAGCGCGCCAAGATCGAAGCGCAGCTCGCCAAGGCGAAGAAAGAGTCCGAAGAGGCGCGCGGCAAGCTGGGGCCCGGTCGCCCGGCTGGCGAGAAGCCCGCGGGCGGCAAGCCCTGCAACTGCCCGCCCGGCGATCCGCTGTGCTCGTGTCTGTGAGCGCTGGAACGTGACCCCAGAGCCCTCGCGCCGGCGTCTCGCCTTCGCGCTCGACTACCCCACCCTGGCCGACGCTCGCGCCGGCGCCGCGCGGGTGCGCGACTCGGTCGGCGTGCTGAAGGTCGGTCTCGAGCTGTTCGTGCGCGAAGGCCCGGCAGCCATCGCGCTCGGCGCGGATCTGGGCTGCGACGTGTTCCTGGATCTGAAGCTGCACGACATTCCCGAGACGGTCGATCGCGCGGTGGCCTCGGCGATCCACCACGGCGTGCGCTACCTGACCGTCCACGCGGGCGGCGGCCGCCGCATGCTCGATCAGGCCGCGCGCCGCGCCGAGGGCAGCGGGCTCACCCTGCTCGCGGTCACCGTGCTGACCTCGCTCGACGACGCTGATCTCACCGAGCTGGGCGTCAGCGACTCGACCACCGACCACGCGCGCCGCCTGGCTGCGCTCGCGCGCGACTCGGGCATCCACGGGCTGGTGTGCTCGGTGAACGAGGTCGCCCGGCTGCGCGAGCTGATGGGCCCGGCCGCGGTGCTGGTGACCCCGGGGATCCGCCCCGCCGCCGGCCCCAGCGACGATCAGAAACGCACCGGCACGCCGGGCGCCGCCGTGCGCGCGGGGTCCAGCCTGCTGGTGGTCGGCCGCCCGATCCGCGACGCGGCCGATCCGGCGGCAACGGCCCGGGCGATCGCCGCCGAGATCGCCGAGGCCGAGGGTGCCGGCTGACGAGCGCTTGGTTGCGGGCCTGCAACCGGTCCGCGAGGCGATCCGCGCCCACGGCAGCCGCCTGGCGCGCGTGCTGGTCGACGACCGGCGCATGCCCCGGCTGGACGCAGTGGCGCGCTTCGCGACCGACCAGGGCGTGCCGCGGGTCGAGCGCGTGGCCCGGCGCGAGCTCGACCGGCTTTCCGAGGGCGCCCAGCACCAGGGGGTGCTGGCCTTTGCGCCCCCCCTCACCTTGTGCCAGCCCGGCAGCCTGTGGGCCGAGCCCCAGCTGCTCGCCGTGGCCCTCGATGGCATCCAGGACCCGCAGAACTTCGGCGCCGTGATCCGCAGCGCGGTGGGGATCGCCGGGGCCGCGGTGGTCTGGGGCGAGCACGCCTCGGCTCCGCTGAGCACGGCCACCTTCCGGGCTTCTGCCGGCGCCATCGAGCACGCGCGCCTGTGCCGGGTGCGGTCGCTCACGGGTGCGCTGGCCGCCGCGGGCGAAGCCGGCGCGCAGGTCGTCGGGCTCGACGCTCACGCCGAGCGGGACCTGACTCAGGTCGATCTGACCGGGCCAACGGTGCTGGTGATCGGCAGCGAGGGCGAAGGCATGGCTCGCGGCGTTCGCCGCGCCTGCGGCGTGCTGGCGCGTCTGGTGCGCGAGCCGCGCCTCGACTCGCTGAACGCGTCGGTCGCCGCCGGCATCGCCCTCTATGAAGCGATTCGTCAACGGACTCGCTGACTTCGATCGCGGGTCTCGCGTTGCGCCCGAGCTTCGCGCGATGGACTGAACACCCGTGACGCGTTCGTGCGCTCGGATTCCATTCAATGGATCGAGTGGACGCACCGCGATCCAGATCGAAAAGCTGATCGATTTCGATCGGTTGCGCGCAGGTCGATCAGGCTGCGACTGAGGAAAACCGGGTCCGGTTCATGCGATACCTGATGCGCCTGCGCCCGAGGACGAAAGCACGCGACGCAGAACGGAAATCGCGAAATCGATCGCGTCGCCGCCGGTGCCGTCGCCCAGGCTGATCCGGATCGAGCTGCGTGCGCGCTCCTCGCCGAGCATCGCGCGCAGCACGGGCGAGGCCTCGGACGACCCGGCCGAGCACGCGCTGCCGCTCGACACGGCGAGGCCGGCCAGATCCAGCGCCGCCACCAGCTCGTCGCCCCGGGCGCCCGGAACGTACAGGCTGCTGACGTGGGGGGCGCGGTGCTCGGTGACGTTGGGCCGCGCCAGCCCCGCGAGGGCGGCCTCGAGCCGATCGCGATGGGCGGCGAGCCGCTGGTAGCGGGCCGGTCCATCGGCCGAATGCGCGAGGGCGCTCAGGAAGCCCGCGGCCAGGACCGCGTCCTGCGTGCCCGGCCGAAGCCCGCGCTCTTGGCTTCCGCCCCAGGCCAGGGGCCGGATCAGGCTCGGGTTGCCCCGAAACACCAGCGCGCCGATGCCCTTGGGCCCGCGGAGCTTGTGCGCGGCCAGCGCAATGCTGTCGGCCCGACGGAACAGCTCTGGGTCGACCTTGCCGGCGGCCTGCACGGCATCGACGTGCAGCCGTGCCCCGGCCGCGCGCACCTGCTCGAACACCTCGCGCACCGGTTGCACCACGCCGGTCTCGTGGTTGACGGCGGTGACGACCGCGGTCGCACCGGCGCCGAGCTCGGCCAGCGCCGAGCGCACGCTGTCGGGAGCGAGCCGCCCCGAGGGCGCCACCGGCAACCAGGCCACGGCGACGCCGCGATCGCCGAGCGCCTCGGCCGCGCGCGTGACCGAAGGGTGGTCGAGGCGGCTCGCGACCAGCGCGCGCGCTCCGTTCAGGGCCAGAGCGTTGGCCTCGGATCCGCCCGAGGTCAGGATCACGTCGCGCGGATCGGCCTCGACCAGCTGCGCGATCGCTTCACGAAGTGTTTCGATGATCGCCCGCGCCTTGCGACCCTCGGCGTGCACGCTGGACGGATTGGCCCAGGCCTCGAGCGCGGTTTGCCGCATCACCTCGACGACCTCGGGCCAGGGCGGAGCGGTCGCGTTCCAGTCCAGATACACGCGGCGCGCGCTCATGCACGCGGCGCCCGTTCCGGAACCATCACGGTGAACGCGGCACCCCCGAGCCGAACGCCGCCGATCCGCTCGTCGGCCGGCGACGCGACCCGGGCGTCGCCGCCATGTGCCCGCGCGATGCCCTTGACGATCGCCAGGCCGATGCCGGTGCCGCCGTGGGCCCGCGTGGGCGAGCCGTCCACCTGATAGAACGGCTCGAACAGCCGCTCCACGGTCTCGGAGGGCACGCCCGGCCCGGTGTCGGCCACCACCACCTCGACGTGACCCGAGGCGAGCCGCCGCACCCGCACGCCGACGCTGCCGCCGGACGGCGTGAACTTGAGCGCGTTGTCCAGCAAGTGATCGAGCGCTTGCCCCAGCCGCTCGGGGTCGCCCTGCCCCGAGAGCCCGTCGGGGATCTCGGCGGCAAGGGCCAGCGACGCCGCTTCGAACGCCCGGTTGCGACGCCCCAGCGCGCGCCGGAAGACCTCGCCGAAATCCAGCGGGCGCACCGCCAGCTTCAGCTTGCCGGTCTCGAGCGCGGTGACGTCGAGCAGGTTGTCGATCAGGCCACGCAGGCGCTCGACGCACTCGCCCATGGCGCGCAGGGCCTTTTCCTGCGCGGGAACCAGCGGCCCGAGCTCCTGATCGGCCAGCAATTTCACGTAGCCGACGATCGGCGTCATCGGGGTGGCCAGCTCGTGAGAGATGTTGCGATAGAACTCCTTGCGAGCCAGATCGAGCTCGCGCAGGCGCTCATTGGCGCTCTCGAGCTCGGCGATCTTCTGCTCCAGGTGGGCGGCGATCTTCTGGCTCTGAAGCCTCAGCTGCTTGCCGGTCTGGTCCGGCGAGACCTGCTCGCGGCGGCCGTCCAGGTAGCCGCGCAGCGTGGCGGCGAACGAGCGCGCATCGATGGGTTTTTGCAGGAAGCCGTCGCACCCCACCGCCAGGCTCGTCTCTCGGCTGCCTTCGGCGGTGATGGCCACGATCGGCACGCCGAAGAGCTCGGGCTGGGACCGCAGGCGCAGCGTGACCTCGTAGCCGTCGAGGCCCGGCATGGCGATGTCGACCAGCACCAGATCGGGGCGCTCGGCTGCGGCCTTGCGAATGCCCTCCAGCCCGTCCTGCGCGTCGACCACCTCGAAGCCGGCCACCGCGAGCAGCTTCCGCACCAGCAAGCGATTGGCGGGGTCGTCCTCGATGTGCAAGACCTTGGGCACGGCGACCGCCATCTTTGCCGTCGTTCGGCGGCTCGGCAAGCCAAGGCCAGAGATCCGGGTTGAAAAGCACCGGCGGTGGGCCTAGGAGCAGGTCAATGAATCGCCTCTGTTTCGCCCTTGCCTGCCTCGCGCTCTCGGCCTGCGCCGACCTCACCGCTCCCTCGGGCGCGTCGCGCTCGTCGGCCGGCGATTCGCCCGCCGGGGCGAAGCCCGCGGCGCCGTCCCCGGCCGAGCCCGCAGCCGATCCCAAGGCGCGCCTCACCAAGGTGCGCGCGTCCCACGTGCTGGTCGCCTACCAGGGCGCGGCGCGCTCGCAGGCCACCCGCGCCAAAGACGACGCCAAGAAGCTGGCCGAGGGGCTCTTGAACCGCCTGCGCAACGGCGGGGCAAAGTTCGAAGACGTGGCCAAAGAGCACTCCGATGATCCGAGCGCGAAGACGCGCGGCGGTGACCTGGGCGCGTTCGATCGCTTCACCATGACCAAGCCCTTCGCTGACGCCGCCTTCGGGTTGGACGTCGGGCAGCTCTCCGGCGTGGTCGAGACCGAGTTCGGGTTCCACATCATCAAGCGCACCGAATGACTGGTTCGGACGCCGCCCCGGCCCCCCTCTTCCCGCTGAAGAAGCGCACGGCCCACGGCCTCGCGCTGCTCTCGGGGGTGCTCTATTTCCTCGCGTTTCCCGGCGTCGACCTGTGGCCCCTGGCCTTCGTGGCTTGGCTGCCGCTGATCGTCGCGCTGCGCGGGCAGACCCCGCGCACCGGCGCCGCGCTCGGCTGGACGGCGGGCTTTACCATGACGATGTGCGGCTTCTACTGGCTGCTCGAGATGCTGAAGACCTTCAGCGGTTTCCCCACGGCGCTCTGCCTGGTCTTCATGTCCATTCTCTGCGCCTATCAGGCCGGGCGGGTCGCGCTGTGCGGCTGGCTGCATGCCCGCGCCGCCGACCGGGGCTGGCCCACGAACGCGGCCTTCGCCGGCGCCTTCGTCGCCAGCGAGCTCTTGTTCCCGCTGCTCTTCCCCTGGGCCTACGCCGCGACCGTGCACCAGGTGCCCCCACTCTTGCAGCTGGCCGAGCTGGGCGGCCCGATCGCCGTGGGGCTGCCGCTGGTCGCTGCCAACCTGGCGCTGGCCGAGCTTCTGCTGGCGCGGCTCGAGCGCCGAGAACCCGCCCGGCGGATGGTGGCGGCGCTGGCCGCCGTGCCGCTCGTCGCTGCGCTCTACGGCTTCGTCCGCATCCCGATGGTCGACGCGCAGACGCGCGCTGCGCCCAAGGCGCGCGTGGGCATCGTGCAGGCGAACATGAGCCTGATGGGCAAGCGCCGCGACAAACAAGAGGGGCTGCGGCGCCACCTGGATCTGACCAAAGAGCTCCAGGCCAGCGGGCCCCTCGATCTGGTGGTCTGGAGCGAGACCAGCGTGATGGCGCCGCAAGACGAGGAGATCGCGCCGGCGCTGTATCGCAACCAGTTCACGGCGTCGCTGGGTGCGCCGGCGATCTTCGGCGCGGTGCTGGTGCGCCGGGTGGAAGACGCGCGCGGCTACGTGCTGTTCAACTCGGCCCTGCTGAGCGACGGCCAGGGCGAGGTCACGGGCCGCTACGACAAGCAGTTCTTGCTGGCCTTCGGCGAGTACTTACCGTTCGGCGAGCAGTTCCCGAAGCTCTACGAGATCTCGCGGAACTCAGGGCGATTCACCCCTGGGACCACGCTGGCCCCGCTGAAGCTGGGCGGCCACGGCATCGCCACGTTCATCTGCTACGAGGACATCAGCGCGCCGTTCGTGCGCTCGATCGTGCGAACCGGTCCCACCGATCTGCTGGTGAACATGACCAACGACGCCTGGTTCGGCGACACCACCGAGCCCTGGATCCACCTCGCGCTGGCGAAGCTGCGCGCCATCGAGCACCGCCGCTTCCTGGTGCGCTCGACCAACAGCGGCGTGAGCGCGTTCGTCGATCCGGTGGGGCGCGTGCTGAAGAGCTCGGGCACCTTCCGCAAAGAGGCGCTGGCCGCCGAGGTCGCCTGGCTTCGGCCGTGGACGCCCTATGGCGCGGCGGGCAACGCTCCGTGGTGGCTGGTCAGCGCCGCGGCGCTGGGCATGGCCTTTGTTCGCCGGAAGCCTGGCCCGGGCGAATAACTTCCCCGCGCATCCCGTCGAACCGGCGTGTGTGGGCCCTGGTGTAGGGCACGGTGTGAGCCGGCAGGTTTCGGGAATTTTTCGGTTTTGCTCGCGTATGCTGAGGTAATCGGCAAGAGCGCTTCGGAAGATGGCGACCGAGTGAGGACTGTGACAAGCTCGGACTCACCCATCAGGCCTGCGCGCTAGCGAATGACTCGAGCGGCTTCTGGGATTTTTCGGGGTAACAAGGGAGATTCGATGATGAAAAAGGCTTGGCGTACTCTGGCGGCGGTCGGATTGGTCACCTCGGTTGGGTTGGTCGGCTGCGTGGTCGGCTCCAGCGACGACGACGGCACGGGCGGCTCTTCGGGCTCGGGCGGCAGCTCGACGGGTGGCACGGGTGGCGGCTCGACCGGTGGCTCCGGCGGCGCGACCGGTGGCACGGGCGGCGGGTCGACGGGTGGCTCGAGCGGCGGGTACGCCTGCGAGCCGGCCGACGGCGGCACCCAGGGCACCCCGGGCAGCTGCAAGGCGCAGGACCCGAACGACAAGTGCCAGGCCTGCGTCGAAACCAAGTGCTGCTCCGAGTGGGAGGCCTGCGTGGCCACCGGCCCGGGCAACCCCTGCGGCTTCGGCGGGCCGACGGACGGCGACGATCTCGGCGAGATCGACTGCTTCCAGACCTGCTACATCGCCGAGCTGAAGAAGGGCACCGATCCGAACGACGCCAAGGGAACCTGCGGCGGGCAGTGCGCGACGCCGTCGTGCGGCACCATCGCTGGCGCCACCAGCGATCTGATCGCTTGCCTGGACAAGGACTGCTTGAACGAGTGCTTCCCGACCAACTGAGCGGTTGATCGGCAAAGCGCCCGACTGGTGAGCGCCCGGGACCCTGGTCTCGGGCGCTCGTCTTTTTGTGGCCATGGACGCCACCCGCCCTTGTGATACCGTTGCCGGCCCATGCTGACCGTCGGCTGCGCCGGCTTCGCCGTTCCTGCGACGAGGTACTTCAAAGAGTACCTTTTCGTCGAAGTGCAGGAGACGCACCTCGCCGTGCCCGGCCCCGGCACCCTGCGGCGCTGGCGGCGCGAGGCTCCCGAGGGGTTCGAGTTCGCCCTCCTGGGGCCGCGCCAGGTCGGCCAAGAGGGGTTCCGCGAGGGCAAGGTGATCGAGACCGCCCTCAAGCAGCTGGGCGAAGTGGCCGCCGAGCTGGACGCCTCGACGGCCATCTTCGTGGCCCCGCAAGATTTCACGGCTTCGCGCGGCAACCGCTCGGCGCTGAAGGACTTCCTGAACTCGGTGCGCGAGCAGTTCTCGCGCATCGTCTTCGAGGTGGGCCCCCCGTGGGATCCCGACGACGCCGACGCGCTCGCCGAGGACACCCGGACCCTCGCCTCGCGCGATCCGCTCAGCCAGGGCCTCTCCAAGCGTTCCGTGGCGTACTATCGCCTGCCCGGCCCGGCCGGTCACAAGTCGCGCTACGAAGATCCGGCCATCGAGAAGCTCGCTGAAATCGCTGCGGTCGGCCAGGACCAAGACGCGACCTACGTGTTCACCAACGTGGACATGTTCGCCGACGCCAAGCGCTTCAAGAAGGCCATGCGCGGCTAGCCGGCGGGGCCGGGTCACTCGCGCGCGGTGGGGATCCCGAGGACGTGCCGGGCGAGGGCCCTGCCCGCGGCCTCTGCCGCCTGCCTGGCTGCGTCGCGGCGCAGCGCGGCGGCCTCGGGGCTGGCCGACCCCTCGGGCGCCACCACGGACCGCCTGAGGTCCCCGGTGACGCGCGTCGGCGCCGCCCCGGCGGCGTCCTGCACCCACCCCCGGGCGACCACCGCCACGCTGACGGCGCGGGCCACCGGCACGCCGTCCCGGGCGGCGATCGCGGCCGCCTGCACGTCCACCCGAACCAGCTCGACCATCAGCCGGGGGTAGCCGGTCGGCGACTCGAGGACCCCCTCGCGCCCCAGCTCGGCGCGCGCTCCCGAGAGCAGCCCCTGGGCGGCCTCGGCGTCCGGCGCCCCAGCCGGCGCGGACGCCACCGAGAGCCGCGTGGCGGGCTCGTCACCACCGCGTACCGGGCGATACCCACAGCCTCCGGAGCCCGCCAGCGCCACCACAAGGCCGAGGAAACTCGCGGAGCTAGCCGCCACACGTTTCACGGGAAACATCAAGTTTTCAACACAAGTGCTTGTGTTCAGCTGAGAATACGTCCGTCCAGTAGCGCGCGTTCAGCCCACGATCAGGTTCAGCACCCGGCCCGGGACGTAAACCACCTTCCGGATCACCTTGCCCTCGGTGTGGCGCCGAACGTTCTCGTCCGCCAGCGCCGCGGCGCGTGCCGCGTCCTCCGAGGCGTCCTTCGCCAACAGCGCGCGACCCCTCACCTTTCCGTTCACCTGCACGGCCAGCTCGAGCTGCTCGTCCACGCACAGATGGGGGTCGAAGGCCGGCCACGGCGCATCCAGAATGGTGGGCGCGTGGCCCAGGCCTGCCCAGACTTCTTCAGCCAGGTGGGGAGCGAAGGGTGACAGGCAGAGAACCAGCTTTTCCAAAGCCTCTCGCGGGGTTCGCTCTAGACCATTCAAGCGGTTGACCAGGATCATCATCGCGCTGATGGCGGTGTTGAAGCGCAGGGCCTCGATGTCCTCCCCCACCTTCTTCACGGTCCGATGGACCAGCTTTGCGGTCTCGGCGTCCATCTCCGCGCTCAGCTCCCGCGTCGAGAGGGTGTGCACCCGATCCAGGAAGCGGCGCACCCCCTGGATGCCGGCCGTCTGCCAGGGCTTCACCTGCTCGAGGGGCCCCATGAACATCTCGTACACGCGCAGGCTGTCGGCCCCGGCGTCGCGCACCACGTCGTCGGGGTTGACCACGTTGCCGCGGCTCTTGCTCATCTTGAAGGCGATGGACTGCACCTTCACCGCGGGCTGCTCTTTGAGCACGAAGTGGCCGGCGCGCTTCTCGACCGCGCTCTCGTCGAGCTTGACGGGCTCGAGGGCGACGCCGGTCTCCTTGTTCACGACCTGGTCGTCGTCGCCGGCCTTGGCCAGGTCGGCCGAGACGTAGGCCCCGCTGCCGTCGCGGTAGGCCGTCATCTGTGGCTCGCCCAGGATCATCCCCTGGTGGACCAACTTACTGAAGGGCTCGGGGTGCTTCACCACGCCGATGTCGAACAGCACCTTGTGCCAGAAGCGGGCGTACAGCAGGTGCAGCACCGCGTGCTCGGAGCCGCCCATGTACAGGTCCACGGGCATCCAGTCGTCGTAGGACTTCTGACTGAAGATCTCGGCGTCGTTGTGCGGATCCAGGAAGCGCAGGTAGTACCAGCACGACCCGGCCCACTGCGGCATGGTGTTGGTCTCGCGCGCGAACCACTTGCCGTCTTTCTGGAAGAAGCGCCAGTCCAGAGCCTTGGCCAGTGGGCCCGACGGGTCGCCGGGCTTGTAGTCGTCGAGCTCGGGCAAGGCCAGCGGCAGCTCGGCCTCGCTCACCGCGATCGGCGAGCCGTAGTCGATGGTGTAGGCCGCGCCGCTGCGAGGGTCGCCGTCGGTCTTCACGGGAAAATAGATGGGGATCGGCTCGCCCCAGTAGCGCTGGCGGGAGAACACCCAGTCGCGCAGCTTGTAGTTCACCTTGCGGCGGCCGATGCCCTGCTGCTCGAGGTGGGCCGTGACCTGGGCCTTCATCTCGGCGGTGCGCAGGCCGTCGAACTGCCCGGAGCGCACCGCGATGCCCTCGTCGACATAGGCGGCGTCCAGGCCCTCGTGGAGCGCGCCGTCGGCGCTCACCACCTCGACGATCGGCAGCGCGAACTTCTGCGCGAACTCGAAGTCGCGCTCGTCGTGGGCCGGCACCGCCATGATGGCGCCGGTGCCGTAGGCGCCCAGCACGTAATCGGCGGTGAAAATCGGGATTTCCTTCCCCGTCAGGGGGTTCACCGCGCGCGCGCCGATGGGCACGCCGGTCTTCTCTTTGTTGAGCGCGGTGCGCTCCATGTCGCTCTTGCGCGCCGCAGCCCGCACATAGGTCTCGACCTCGGCGCGGTGCCCCGGCGAGGTGATCTCGAGGGTGAGCCGGTGGTCGGGCGCGATCACCATGTAGGTCGCGCCGAACAAGGTGTCGGGCCGCGTGGTGTAGACGGTGAGATGACCCGGGTGACCCACCAGCGGGAAATCGACCTCGGCGCCCTCGCTCTTGCCGATCCACTCGCGCTGCTTCTGCTTGGTTTCAGGCCAATCCAGCGACTCGAGCTCGTCCGCCAGGCGGTCGGCATAGGCGGTGATCCGGAGCTGCCACTGCCGCAGCGGCTGGCGCACGACCGGGAAGCCGCCGCGCTCGCTCTTGCCGTCGATGACCTCTTCGTTGGCCAGCACGGTGCCCAGCTCGGGGCACCAATTGACCGGGATTTCGGCCTGAAACGCCAGCCCGCGCTCGAACAGCTTGAGGAAGATCCACTGCGTCCACTTGAAGTACCCGGGGTCGGTGGTGTTCACCTCGCGCGACCAGTCGTAGAAGAACCCGAGCCGCTTGAGCTGGCGCCGGAAGATCTGGATGTTGGCGTGGGTGGTGGCCGCCGGGTGCGTGCCGGTGTTGATGGCGTGCTGCTCGGCGGGCAGGCCGAATGCGTCCCAGCCCATGGGGTGGAGCACGTCGAACCCGTTCATGCGCTTGAAGCGGGCCACGATGTCGGTGGCGGTGTAGCCCTCGGGGTGGCCGACGTGCAGTCCGGCGCCCGACGGGTACGGGAACATGTCGAGCACGTACAGCTTGGGACGCCCGGGGCGGCGGGTGACCCGGAAGGTGTCGTGCTCTTCCCAGTACTTCTGCCAGCGCGGTTCCACCTCGAGCGGGTCGTAAGCCATGGCGCACCGATATAGCACCGCGAGGGTCGCGAGCGCGACGACGGCCGTCAGCGCCGGCGAGCGCGCTTCTTCTCGAGCCGGGCCCGGCGCCGCCCCGAGGCTTCGGCGCTCTCGCCGGTGCCCAGTTCCAGCAGTTCCAGGGCTTTTTCTGGAGATTTCACGTGGTGCTCGTAGAGCTTGGCCAGCTCGAGCCGCACCGCGGGGTCGTCCACGTCGCGGGTGAAGGCCTCGAAGTCGAGGAGCGCCGCCGCGCGATCACCGCGTGCCTTGGCGATCTCGCCGCGAACCCGCAGCGCCGCCGGATCGAACGCGCGCTCGACCGCGCGATCGGCCACGCGCTGCGCCTGGTCCAGGGCCTTGGCGCGACGAAGCACCTCGGCCAGGCCGATCAGATCTTCGTCGTGCAGCGCCTCGAACGGCTCGCCGTATAGGCCCACCAGCGCAGCCATGCTGAGCACGTCGAGCGCGTTGTGCTCGACCACGGCGGCGAGCGCGCCCTCGTCGCCGCTGCGGAGATAGTGCGCGTAGCGCGCCGCCACGTCGCCACCCTCGATGTCGCCGACCCGCACGTAACCCAGCACGTCGGCCTCGAGCCCGATCAGCCGACACGCGCCCAGCCGGCGCTTGTGCAGCCGGCGCGCCACGTGCAGCAGATCCAGGTGCGGGCGGGGCGGCAGGGGCGCGCGCCGGTTCATCACGAAACGCCCACGAAGCAGCGGCAAATCGAAGGATTTGCCGTTGTAGCTCACCAGCACGCTGGCCCGCTCGACCCGCTCGCGAAACAGCTCGAGCAGCGCGTCTTCTTCGCCCGGGCGCTGGAGCAGCAGCTGCTCCATCACCAGCCCACCGTCGTCGTCGAACCAGGCCATTCCGACCAGGAACGCCAGCACCCCTGCCCCACCGCCGAGCCCCGTGGTCTCGGTGTCGAGGTAGAGCGCGCGTGTCGGATCGACGCTGGCCAGGCTGGGATCGAGCGCCAGCAGCGCCAGCAGGCGCGGATCGGCGCGCGCCGCCTCGTCCACGCACATCCGCCCGACGTGGTGCGAGCGCCCGAGCCGCTCGCGACGGATGCAGAGCGGACCGTGCTCGGTGTCGCGTCGCACGAACGGCAGCAGGGTCGTTTCCGGATCGGGCAGCTCGCGCTCCACCGGAGGCCGACCGACGATCGCGGCCATCTTCGCGCGCAGCTCGTCGAGCGTGGCCTGGCGTTCGCCGGGCGCAGCCGCCGGTGCCGGCCGGCCGGGACCAAGCAGCGAGAGGCGGCGGGTCAGATCCACGGAACAGTTGTACAGGCCTCACCATCGCCAGGCAAATCAGCCGGAAAAGCGGCATGCTCCGCGCCGCGATGAGCATCACGGTCTTCGGCCTCACCGGCGGCATCGGCTCGGGCAAGAGCACGGTGGCCGCCCGCTTCCGCGCCCGCGGGGTGCCGGTGATCGACGCCGACCTGCTCGCGCGCGAGGTCGTGGCGCCCGGCACACCTGGCCTGGCAGAGATCCGCGCGCGGTTCGGCGACGAGGTGATCGACACGCGCGGAGAGCTCGACCGGGCGCGCCTGGCCGAGATCGTGTTCCACGACGACGACGCGCGGCGCGCGCTGAACGCCATCACGCACCCGCGCGTCCGCGACCTGGCCCTGACCCGCGTGCAAGCGCTGGCCGCCCAGGGCGAGCCGCTGGCCTGCTACGAGGTTCCGTTGCTGATCGAGAGCGGGCTCGGCGACGTGCTGCGGCCGCTGGTGGTGGTGGTGGTCGACCCCGCGACGCAGGTCGAGCGCACGATGCGCCGCGACGGCAGCACGCGCGATCACGCCGAGGCGCGCATCCGGTCGCAGATGCCGCTCGCCGAAAAGGCCCGGCTCGCCGACCACGTGATCGACAACGGCGGCTCGGTCGCTGACACGCTGGCCCGCACCGATCAGGTGCTCGACGCGATCTGTAGGGAAAAGGGGCTGGATCCGGGGCGCTACCCGGCGCCCTGAGCTCGACCGAGTCACCCGCGCACTCTGGCCGCCAGTCGGTCACCGACCGCGCCTCACTCCGGTGACCCACGCTTTCTGGCCACCGGTGGGTCATCCGCCGCGGCTCACTCCGGTGACCCACGCTTTCTGGCCACCGGTGGGTCATCCGCTGCGCCTCACTCCGGTGACCCACGCGTTTTGGCCACCGGTGGGTCATCCGCCGCGCCTCACTCCGGTGACCCACGTGTTTTGGCCACCGGTGGGTCATCCGCCGCGGCTCAACACGGTGACCCAC
>JAKLKA010000167.1 GCA_023150915.1 Polyangiaceae bacterium | reverse complement strand
CGCGGGCTCGGGCGGCGGCACCGCGGGCTCGGGCGGCGGAACCGCAGGCTCGGGCGGCAGCGCCACGGGCGGCACGGGCGGCAGCGTCACGGGCGGCACCGGCGGCAGCGTCACGGGCGGTACGGGCGGCAGCGCCACGGGTGGTACCGGTGGGTCGGCGACCGGCGGCACCGGCGGCGGCACGTCGACTTGCCCCAGTGCCCAGCCGCAAGGTGCGTGCACCACGCCACTTCAGAACTGCGCCTATGGGTCCGGAAACGGAGCCCAGCAGTGCACGTGTTGGAACGGCAACTGGGACTGCGACCCTTGCCCGGGCACGAAGCCCACGCCCAACGGGCAGTGCAACCCCGGCTTCGGCAGCGACTTCCCCCAGTGCGTCTACGGCACCGAGCAGTGCATGTGCTACGGCAGCAACCCGGATTGGGATTGCGGTTCGTGCCCCGCCACGCAGCCGTCCGGCAGCTGTATCAGCGGCCAGACCTCGCTCTCGGGGATCCGCTGCATGTACGGCGCCGCGCAGTGCACGTGTAACAACGGCACCTGGGCGTGCTCGGGCGGCAGCGCGTGCCCGGCCAATCCGCCGGCGACGGGTAGCAGTTGCACCCTGCCGGCGGGCCAGGTCTGCACCTGGGGCGGCAGCCAGTGCACCTGCGTCACCGGGAGCTGGTTCTGTAAGTAACCTTCTTCGCGGAGGCAGTGCGGAGGCCCTGTGCGACACACCTCGCACGGGGCCTTCGTGTTTCGGCGCCCTGAGGCTTGACCGGAGCGTCGTCCGGGCCAAAGCTCAGCCATCGTCACCTGGGTGCAGCGGACTCTCTGCTGCAGGATCGGGCTGGTCGGGCCGCCAGCCACTCGGAGCCTCCGAACGATCATGCACGTGAGCCCCAAGGACCCAGTCGAGCGCGCTGCACGCATCGGTCAGCCGGGTGCCTGGCGACCGGCGCAACTCCTGGTACGCCGCTTGATGCAGCCGATCGATCGCTTTCTGGCGATCCAGGCGGCGAGCGGCATCGTGCTCTTGATTGCCGCGGTCGCAGCGCTGGCCTGGGCAAACTCGCCCTGGAGCGCGGCGTACTCAGCGCTCTGGCACACCCCGATCGGCGTTCAGGTGGCAGGGCTGCGGTTCGAGCGCGACCTGCACTTCTGGATCAACGACGGCCTGATGACGATCTTCTTTTTCGTGGTGGGGCTCGAGATCCGGCGCGAGATCCACCAGGGCGAGCTGAGCGATCTGCGCCGCGCGGCCTTGCCGCTCGTGGCAGCGCTGGGCGGCATGCTGGTCCCGGCGGCAATCTTCGTCGCCTTGAACCACGGCCAGGCCACCGCGCGGGGTTGGGGCATCCCGATGGCGACCGACATCGCTTTCGCGGTGGGTGTGCTGGCGCTGCTCGGGCCACGGGTTCCGCCGGCGCTGCGCGTGCTCTTGCTCGCGCTCGCAGTGATCGACGACGTGGGAGCGATCTTGGTGATCGCGCTGTTCTACTCGTCCGGTATCCAGCCAGTGGGCTTCGTGGTGGCCGCGGCGGGCGTGGCGACCATCGTGGTGATGCAAGGGTTCGGCGTGCGTGCCCCGCTCGCCTACGTCTTCCCCGCGCTGGTCGTGTGGGCCGGCGCCTACCACGCCGGCATCCACCCCACCCTGGCGGGGGTCGCCGTCGGACTACTCACCCCGGTGCGCGCCTGGGTCGGCGAAGCGGCTTCGCCGGTCGATCACCTTCAGCGACAATTCCACGCGACCGTGGCCTACGGCATCATGCCGCTGTTCGCCCTGGCCAACGCCGGCGTGCCCCTCGCCGGGGTCTCGATCTCGGGGCGCGGCGTGGCGCTGTTCGCGGGCATCGCCCTGGGCCTGGTAGCCGGCAAGACCATCGGTATCACCGGGGCTTCGTGGCTCGCTGCGCGCATTGGCTTCGCCGCCCTACCGCGGGGCGTCCGCCTCAGCGGAGTGCTGGTGGTGGGCCTGGTGGGCGGCATCGGCTTCACCATGTCCCTGTTCGTGGCCGGTCTGGCTTTTCCCCCGGGGGCCCTGCTCGAGACCGCAAAGCTCGCAGTGCTGGTCGGCTCCACCACCGCGGCGGTCGGCGGGCTGCTCTTGGGGCGCGCCGTCTTGCCGCGCGAGCTGGACCACGCCGCAGCGCAGACCGCCTTCGCCGCCGAAACCTCTACCGAGTCGTGACGAGGCACGCGCCAGGCGCTAGACTCGAAGGCCATGCAGACCTGCGCTGGCTGCGCCTTCTCGGCCGGAACTGCCGTGGTCTTGTACCTGACCGGACGGGTCATCACCTGGTGGGCGAACCGGGCGCGGGCCCAGGCCATGGCTCGGGTCGAACGAGAGATGGCGTGAAGCCCGTCCGGCCCGGCGGCAGCCGCGAGCGCGGAGCACCGGCGCGCCCGCGCCTCGAAAAACCACCGCTCCGGCCCCAGGTCACCACGCTCTGGGACTATCCGTCACAGCACTATGGCAGCCAGCAGCAGGGCAGCCGTGACTACCGCGGGGCCACGCCCAGTTACGTGATCTGGAACGTGGTGCAGCGCTTCACGAAGCCCGGCGAGAAGGTGCTGGATCCATTCTGCGGCAGTGGCACCGCCCTGGACGTGTGTCGCGACCTCGGACGGCAGGGCGTCGGCTTCGACCTCGTTTCGACCCGGCCCGAGATCCAGGTGGCAGATGCCCGCAGCCTGCCGATCAAAGCGCGCAGCGTCGACCTGGTGTTCATGGACCCGCCCTACGCCGACAACCTGGAATATTCCGACGACGAGCGCTGTATCGGCAAGCTCGAGGCCGACGGGCGCTACCAGCGTGCGATGCGCCTGGTGCTCGACGAGTGCGCGCGCGTGCTTCGGGACCAGCGAATGCTCGCCATCTACGTGTGCGACGTGTTCAAGAAGGGGCGGGGGTTCTGGCCTCTGGGCTTCGAGCTGTTCGAGCTGGCAAAGAAGCACTTCGAGCCGCACGACGTGATCGCCGTGGTGCGTCACAACAAGACCCTGGAGATGGGCAACTACCGCAAGGCGGCGGACGAGGGCGGGTTCTTCTTGCGGGGCTTCAACTACCTGATGCTGTTTCGGAAGCGCTAGGCCGCGGGCAATGCTCAGCTCCAGCGGATCCGGCAGCGCGTGACTCGCTCCGTCGAGCTGACCACGTCGGCGTGGACGTCGCGCGCCCCGGCGGCCGAGGCGGCGGCGCGGAAGGCGCCACACATGCCGCGCTCGACGCAGCGGTCGTAGAGGTGGGCAGGATGGGAGATCTCGATCTCGGCCAGCCCAACGGCCTTTTCGACCAGCCGCGCGCTGGTGCCGCGCCTAAACGCCGACCAGCGGCGCTCGACCCCCGACAGCAGGCGTTCGGGGCTGACCAGCAAGAACAGGGCGCGGTACAGCGGGCGCTTCAAGAGGCGACTGTTCCGCTCGAACACCCACGCCTCGTACGAGTCGAGGCCTGCCGCCGTGGTGGCGAAGTGCCGGTCGCGAATCGCGATCAAGATCGCCAGGGCGTGCACCTCGGGGACCCAGGCCGTGACGGGCAGGGGGTGTCGCACCAGCTCCGCGACAGCGTCCGGGAGATCGCCCAGGCACTCGTCGAGCGAGAGTGACTCGAGCGCGTCACGATACACCGACGCCTTGACGGTGACCTCGGGGTAGGACTCGACGCCGCGCGGCAAGCGCGCGAGGTAGCTCGCCAGCGTCGGGAACCTGTCAGGCATGTCGCCTCGCTCAGTAGATCGGCCGGGCGATCGCTGCTACCACTTGTGACATGGACGCGCGCGGGTTCGGGGTTCTACTCGGAGCGCTGGTGGCGGCGGGGGCCGTGGGCAGCGGTTGCAGCGGAACGAGCGACGCAGGCGCCGGCCCTGGCGGCGACGCTTCCGTCGGGGCAAGCGGCGGCACCGGTGGGGGCGGCGGCAGCGGCGGCAGCGGGCTCAGCGGCTCGGGCGGGGGCGTGGGGCTGGACGTGCACCTGTCCGACGCCCCACCCGACGGGCTCACCTGCCCCGACGGCGGCGTGCCCGGGGACCCGGCTTGCGCCTGCGGCAAGCTCGAGTTCACCATCGACACGCAGCAGTCGTGTGCCATCTCGATCTTGCCGGGGTTCAGCGTGGATGGCGAAGGGTTCATCAGCGTGGGCGGGCAGAACCACCGCGTCTTCGCCATGGATCGCTGGGGCAAGGGGCACGTGATCGCGTGGTGCGACTCCACGCGCTTGCCGCAGCTGCTCGATGCCTTCAACGTCACGGGCTACTTGGGGCAGACGAAGACGCCGAAGGTGCTGTCCTTCGGCGACGAGTACCTGTGCAAGCCCGGCGGCATCCCCCAGAACCCACTGCCGCCGTCGCTCGTGTACCAGGGCATGGATCTGCCGGCGAAGTACCAGGGTAACGCGGCGCTGCTGGCTCAAGAGTGGGACGTGGTCATCTTCTGCGGCTTCCGCGTTCCCTGGGCGACCGAATGGTCCAAAGAGCTCGGCGAGTTCGTGGCGGTGCACGGCAAGGGCCTCTTGGCGGTGATGGACTATCAGGGTGTCGTGAAGCCATCCGACTTCACCAGCATGAGCAAGATCACCAGCCCCGGGGGCCTGCAGTTCGACCCGCTCAGCCTGGCGTGGGCGCCCTCGAGCACGTCGGTGTCGATCGAGTGCGTTCCCGACCTGCCGCCGCCGATCAAGTGAGCGCGGCTACTTCGTCCCGCTCAGGATCTTCTGAGCCACTTCGCGCGCCGGGTGCGCCTTGGGCGAAAGGTCCACGAACTTCGTCAGGTGGGGCTTGGCCTCGCTCGGCTTCTTCAAGTAGTCGGCGTAGAGCACGCCCAGGTTGAACAACGCCGAAAGGTTCTTCGGCTCGCGCTCCAGCACCTGCTTCAGGATCTTCTCCGCCTCGAGGTACGGCCCCTGCTTGTCGCGGCTGCCCGTACCGCGGAGCGCAGCGGCCAGGCCGATGCTGGCCATGGCGTCGTCGGGGTTCACCGCCAAGACGCCGCGGAACTCTTCCACGGCCTTGTCGTAGATCCCGGCGTTGAGCAGCACCGTTCCGGTGTTCAGGCGAGCGGTGGTGTCTTTCGGATCCAGCTCGCTGGCCTTGGCGAAGCGCTTGAATGCGACGGCGTCGTCCCCGCGCTTGAGCGACACCAGCCCCGACGTGCGCACCACCACGGCGTTGTCCGGAGCGGCCTTCTCGGCCTCTTTCACCAGCAGCTCGGCCGCGTCCACCTCGCCGCGCTCCAGGTGGCTCATCGCCAGCTCGGCCAGCGCGTTCGGGTCGTTGGAGCGACGCACCAGCACTTCGCGCGCGTGGCGGATCGCCAGCTCGACGTCCCCTGCCTCGCGCAGCGCGCTCACCAGCTCGATGCGGGCGGCCACGGCCTTGGGGTTGGCCTTCACGAAGGGCTCGAGCACTGCGACAGCGCCCTTCGGATCTTCGAGCCGGCGTCGCACCTCACCCAGCGCCACCACCACGTCTTCGGCGTTGGGCGCCAGCGACTGGGCCTTGGACAGCTCCTGTTCCGCGTCCGCCAGGTCGCCGATCTGCGCCAGCAGCACGCCCAGGTTGTAGCGGGCCTCCCACAGGTTGGGATCGATCTTCACGGCCTCGCGCAAGAGGGCGATGGCGCGCTGACGTTCGCTCGCGCTCTGGACCGCTTGCACCATCTTGCCCAGAGCCTTCGGGTTGGCCGGTGGCAAGACCGGCGCCCGCTCGACCTTGGCGGCGCCACCGCCACAGGCCACGGCCAACAGGGCAACCGCGACCAGTGAAGTCAAGCGGGTCACTTCTTGCCGCCTTTCTTCACGCCCTTGCCCTTGAGGGTGGGCTTCGCGGTGGGCTTGTCGTCCTTCTTCTCGTCCGCCTTGTCGTCGTCGGACTTGTCGGCGGACTTCTCGTCTTTGGACTTCTCGTCCTTGGACTTCTTGTCGCCCTTCTTGTCGCCCTTCTTGTCGTCCTTCTTGTCGTCTTTGTCCTTGTCCGCCTTCTGAGGCAGCTCGGGCGCCGGGATCAGATAGGGCTCGCTGCGGTTGTCCTTGGTCCGACGGGTCCCGTCGATCAGCCCGGGAAGCGGGGCGGGCCCCTTGCTCTGCAGCTCGAAACCGATCTCTTTCAGCGGTGGGTAGAGCTCCGAGTTGAGGCGACCCAGTGCGGCACGCATCTTCGCCGTCCAGCTGTTGAAGATGCCGAGCTCCAGCGCCTTCTTCCACCCGCTCTCGTAGGCTTCGAGCGCGCGTTCTTCGATCGGCACCACGAACTCGTCGATCTGTTGCTTGTAGAGCTCCTGATCTTCCTTGCTCAGGGCCGCCGGTGGCGGCGAGTTGAGCAGCGCCTTGGTGAAGGTCTCGTAAGTGAACCCGATCTGGTAGAGCGACGCGGTGGTCCACTCGGCCACTGCCATCTCGGCGGTGCCCAGGAACGTGTCGGCGGCCTTCTTCAAGAGCTCGCCCTTCTTCTTCAGCCGGTCCTTCAGCTGCTTGACGTCGCCCTCGATCTTGACCGCCTCGAACTCGGCCAAGATGCGCTCGCCCTGCAGGTACTTGGCCTTCGCGGCGAAGTACTTCCCGCTGTCGTCGAGCTGCCCCTTGCGCAACTTGTAGGTGTCCATGGCGCGTGACAGGGCCTGGCCCGCGCCCTTCTCGTCGCCCAGCTTCACGCGCACCGAGGCCAATCGCACGAACGCCTCGATCTGCCCGCTCGGCGTCTTGGCGTTGTGGGTGTAGCGCTCGTAGATGCCGGCGGCGTCCTTCCACTTCTCGGCCTTCTCGTAGGCCTTGCCCATCAAGAAGGTGACCTCTTCGGCGCTCTCGTCCCGCGGGTAGACCTTGCGGAAGCGGTTGCCGCTGTCGATGGCCCGCTGCGTCTCGCCCACCGTGGTGCGGAGCAGCACCGAGTTGAAGGCGGCGTCCTTGTGGTGCTGCGATTTGGGGAAGTTCTCGGCGATCACGTCGTGGTAGTCGGCGGCCTCGCTGAACAGCCCCACCTCTTGGAAGGTGTTGGCGGCGATCCACGCGCCCTGTGCTGCCTCGTCCCGACCGCGGTGATCCGAGATCAGGATCGCCACGGCCGCCTTCATCGTCTCGAGGTCGCCGCCCTTCTTGGCCTCGACCTCGGCGTTGACCGCCGCCTGCGCCGCGCGCGGCTCGGTGGGGAACTCTTTGGCGGCGCGCAGGTAGGCCGATGCGGCCTTGTCGTGCTTGCCCGCTTCGGCAAGCTGCTCACCCTGCTTGAAGACGGCCACGACGATCAGGCCGTTCAGGCGCTTCTGTTTGTCCGTAGCCATGAACGCCGGTGCGGTCTTGAGCCGGCGCGCCCAGGTCTCGATGTTTTCGTAGTCTTTGCTCTTGTTGAAGCTGTCGAGGATCAGCTCGCCGGCACCCTCTGCGTACTTGCCGCGCGGGTACTTCTCGACCAAGAGGCCGAACTGACGCACGGCCGGGTCGTAGATCTCGTAGTCGTAATAGAGCTTGCCCTGACGGAAGAGAAGCTCGGGGATGTCCGGGTCGTTCGGATAGGTCTTGATGTAGAGCTCCATCGCCTCCGTGAGCTTCTTGTCGGTCGGCGACTCTTGCGGCTTCTTGCCGGCCGCCTTGGCGGCGTCGAGCTCCTTGTAACGAGCGAATTCCAGCGCGGCGAGGGCGTTGTACAGCGCGTCGCGCGAGTGCGGCCCCTTCGGATTCAGACGAACGGCCGCCATGTAGTGGTCGGCGGCCTTGTTGGCGTCTTCCAGGTGGTAGAAGGCGATCTCGGCGAGGTTGTAGTGGACCTCGTACGCCTCTTTGCCCGAGCCATAACGGGTGAGGTACACCTCGTAGAGGCCAATCGCGCCGCTGTACTCGCCCTTGCTGGTCTTGTCGCGCTGCGCCTTGGCGTGCAGGCCGACGGCGTCGTCGCGCAGCTGCTTCTCGATGGCTGCGGCCGCGGCGGCCACCGTGGCGGCGTTGTGGGCCTTCACCCAGGCGCTGGCCTTCTGCTTGCTCTTGGGCTCGGGCGGGACGTACTCCTTGAGCAGCCAGCGATAGTCGTCTTGCAGCTTGCCCCACGTCTCCATGGTGGAGTGCCCTTGGGCGATGGCCAGGCCGTACTTGTAGGCATCGGGCGACATCGGCTCGAGCTTGAGCAGCAGGCGATAGGCCTCGATGCCACGCTCGTAGTGCGATTGGTCGTACAGGCCTTCGGCCAGCGCGCGGACGATCCGCCCGGCGAACTTCTCGCCGCCCGCCTTGACAAGGAAGCGGTGCATGTCTTCGGCGCGGTTCTTCTCGTCTTCTACGAAGACCGCCACCAGGTTCTTGAGTGCCTCGGTCTGTAGCTCGTCTTTGCCGGACTTCTTGCCACCGCCCTCGGCGGTAGCCTTGAACACCGCCAAGAAGCGCTTGGCGGCATCTTCCGGCCGGTCCATGCGCCACAAGCACCACGCGCTCTTGAACAGCGCGATGTCGTACAGCTCGTTGTCCTTGTACTTCAGGACCTCTTCGTACTCGCGGAAGGCGTTGGCGAAGTCGGGGAAGTCTTTAGTGAACTCGAACTCGGCACGAACCATGTGGGCGTCCGGCGCGAAGCGGCTCTTGGGGAACCACTCGAGGATCTTGTTGAAGCGCCCGAGCGCCTCTTCGAACTTGGCCTCTTCGTTGGCCAAGAACCCGTCCACGTACAGCGCCAGGTCGTACTGCTCGAAGGTCTTGTAGTTCTTGAGCACGCGCAGGAAGCGCCCGCGCGGCCTGGAAAAATCGGGGTTGGGCGGGTCGCCACGCTGGTCAGTGGGCTTCTTCTCCCATTCCTGAAACCTGACCAGGAACTGCTCGCGCGAATCCTCCCACTCGAGCTCGCCCATGCGCATCAGCGCTTCGGCCATTTCCGGCTCGTCGTCGGGCGACTCGGTGATGAACTTGTCGAGCAGCTTCATCGCGTCGGAACGAAGCTTCTTGGTCTTGGCGCGGTTTCTCTCGATACGCTGGTCGATCTTCTTGGTGAGCACCGCGCGCAAGCGCTCGGGGATCTGAAGCGACAGCCGCACCTCGCGCGTCTGGGTCTGCTTCGTTTCCTTCTTCTTCTTGATGGTGGGGCGCTCGCGAGCGCCGATCTGGCGCTCGGCCTTGGGCTTGATTCGCCCCTTGTCACTGGCGGCGGCGGGCGGCGAAGCAGGGCTGTCTTTGTCTTGCGCGCCGGCGGGTGCGGGCCAGAGGGCAGCCAAGATCAGCGGCGCGAAGAGGAAGCGACGGAAACGCGAGCGACTCACGGCGGTAGGGGAGCGTACCATGGCAGCGGACGGGCCGGGCGCCGGGAAAAACCCCCGCCCCAGCACCCCTGGGAACTCCCGCTGGGGCCGGCTGTCCATGCCCGACGTGCGCATCCGTCCGGTCTCTGCAGCGCTCGGGCTCGGCCTGATCGCCGCTTCTGCGAGCGCCCAAGATCAGGTGCACGGCACCCGCAGCGAGCGCCTGTACGAGCGCTCGCACGACGTACGCGCCACCTTGCACCACGGCTGGGCCGAGCTCCGCGTCCGGCGCCGCGTCGAGAACGAGGGCCCGAGGCACGACCAGGCCATGATCTGGATCTCGACCCCGCCGGGGGCCGCGGCGGTCGGGCTGAAGACGCTGGGCACCCTGGCGGGTCAGCCGCGGTGGTTCAGCGGCGAGCTGATGGAGGCCGAGGCCGCTGCCGCCCGGTATCGCGAGCTGACCGGGATCGGTGGCTACTACCCCAAGGACCCGGCGCTGCTCTCGTGGCGCTCCGAAGGCCAGCTGCTGCTCCAGGTATTCCCCGTTGCGCCGAACGGCGACAAGACCATCGAGTACACACTGCTCGTGCCGACTCGCTACAAAGACGGCGCGCACCGCTACGATCTGGAGCGTCTCGGCACCGAGAGCCTGCCCGCGACGCTCAGTGTGGCGCCGCCGGGCCGCGGCGACCGGCTGCTGGTGAACGGCAAGGCGAGTGCTGGGGGGGCCTTGGGCGCCACCGGCAAGAACACCGAGCTCGCGCTGGTGCCGAAGAGCTCAGAGCCGCTGGGCGGTGAGCTTGCCGTCGCCGCGACCGGCACCCGCCATGTCACCCGCTTCTCGATCGAAGCCGCGCCCGAGGTCAGTCGGGTGCCCCGCGGTGCCCAGGTGGTGGTGGTGATCGATGCCTCGCGCTCGCTGAGCGACGAGCAGGTGGATGCGCAGAAGGCCGCCGCGGCAGCCTACCTGAGCCACTTCCGCGACGCCGCGGTCGAGGTCGTGACCTTCGCCCGCAAGGCGCAGCGGCGCTATGGCACCTGGGTGGCAGCGGACCGCGCCCGGCGCGATCTCGTCGCCACCCGCATCGAGCGGAAGAACGGCAGCGCGGTGGACGAGGCGTTGCTCGAAGCCGAGGGCATCTTGGCCGCCGCACCCGCCGGGCGCCCGCGTCGGTTGGTGCTCACTACCGACGCCATCGTGCGTTCGCGGCTGAAGCCAGAGCGGATCCGTGCCGCCGTGGGTCAGAGTGGCGCAGTCGTGCACCTGGGCATCTTGGCCGGAGACGGGCCGGCGCTCACTCGCAACGACGACCACCTCTGGGCGCCCGCCGCGCGCACGACCGGCGGGCTGGTGTGGCGTGCCGGAGCGAGCGCCGACGCCGGCGATCGGAAGAAGATGGTCGCGGTCTACGAAGAGTGGGCGCGCCCACTGCGCGTGGACCACGTCAAGCTGTACTCACCCGATCTGGAGGTGGGCGCCATCGGCGAGGTGCCGCAGGTGCTGGACGAAGGCCAGGGCTACGAGCACTTGCTCTTCACCCAGCGCGACGTGAGCTGGGTGCGCGTGGAGGGCGAGCTCTGGTCGAAGCGCGTGGAGCGCGTGCTCCACCCCGATGCCGCCGCCGGGAAGCGGTGGGCCGCGCTGGCCTTCGGCAGCAGCCTGCTGGGCGAGCTGAGCGAACCCGAGATGATGAAGCTGGCCCTGACCGGCGCCGCGGTGAGCCCGGTCACGAGCTATCTGGCGATCGAGCCCGGTGTGCGCCCCTCGACCGAGGGCCTCGAGCACGGCACGGTGGGATTCGGATCGGGCTTCGGAAGCGGCGCGCCAAGCCTTCGCATGGGCGCGACCAGCACCCTGGGTCGGGCCCCGCCACTCGACCGGGAGAAGTGGCTGAAGGACGCCCTTGGGGCGAGCTTCGCCGCGTGCGGCGGAAAGGCCGGGACCGCGACCATCTCCCTCGAAACCACGTTCGCAGAGGTCGTCGACGTAGCGCGGGTGACCCTGCCCGGGCCCCGGGACCCGGTGCTCGAGCGCTGCGTCTCCGAGGCCGCCTGGGACCTGGTGCTCCCGCCCCAGTTCGATGCCGAGTGGACGACCTGGGCAGTCGAGCTCTGAAATCCTCGGGATTTCGGGGCCAATCGGGGTTTGCACCGTCCGCGCTTCCCCTCCGTCCAACGCCCGAGGCATAGTCCCTCACGCTCAGGCTCAATCTGGGAGGAATGTGATGCATCTGCGTACGGCACTGCTTGGTTTCTTCGTATTCGCGGTCTCGACGGGAGTCGGCTGCGTGGTCCACAACAACCCCGGCCCCGCCCCGGGCGCGACTCCGCCGGCGACGCCGACCGCAGCGCCCACGGCCGCCCCCACCACGGCGCCGACCACGGCGCCCACCGCGGCCCCCGCGCCGGCGCCCGACGATCCCAACGCGGACATCGCCGACGACGCCGAGGACGTGCCGGCCGTCGCTGCGCCGCTGCCGAAGCAGCAGCCGGTCGAGGATCCCCCGGCCACCCAGGGCATGCCGGAAGAGACCACCGCCGGCGCGGTGGAAGGGCGCCCGAAGGGCCTCGAGCCCGGCGCACCCGCCGCGTTCTGGATCTGGCGCAACGCCGCCGGCGTGTGGAAGGTCCGCACCACCACCGCCAAGAAGCTCCACGAGTTCCGCGGCCGCGTGAAGGGCGTGCAGAAGCCCATCGGCAAGGTCCGGGCGTCGCGCGCCGAGTTCGGCGATCGCATCAAGCGTGGCACTGGCGGCGAAGTGGTCTTCCGCTTCCACACCATGGGCCACGTCGACGGCTTCGACTTCCGCGCGCCCAAGGATTCGTGCGTGCGCTTCGACCTGCAGCTCGACTCGGGCGCCACGGCGAAGAAGGTGCACATCGGCAAGGACGCGGTCTCACCGAAGAGCAACCACTTCGTGCTCTGCCCGGCGAAGTAGTCGGTTTTCTCGGAAAGTAGTGCTGGCGGCGCCCTCACTGGGCGCCGCAGCGCTTTTGTCGATAAGATGCCGCGATGGTCACCCAGGTCGCCGCCGAGCTCGGAAAGATCGCTGCCCTGAAGCTGGCCGAGGTGAAGCCGGACGCCGCGCTGCGGGCGTTGCGCGGCAGCTCGCTCGGCGCCGCGCTCTTGATCCCTGGGGCCGGGGCCTTTGCCCTGGGCATCGCGGTCGGCGCGGGGCTGGGCGTGCTGCTGGCGCCGCGCTCTGGGCGCGACACCCGCTCGGCCATCAAGAGCGCCGTGCGCACCCGCATCGCGGCGCTGCGCGAGCAACGCCTGGCGCGGTGACCTGCGGCGCCGTCACTGGACCGTCTCGACGTCGACGTACACCAGCCGGTGATCGCTCGCCTTGCACGCGAGCTGGAAGTCGGCCTTCTGTGCTTGGAAGTCGGGGAAGAAGACTTCGCCGACCTTGGCCGCCCCGAAGGTCTTCGAGGGCAAGACGTAGTCGAGCTGCATCTGGAACTTGGTCGTGGGGTCGTCCACCGTCGAGCCGTCGTCTTTGCCGCAGCCGCTCAGGTAGGTGTTGTACTGCCCGTTCTTGCCCTTGGTGCCCGCGCCCGACGGGAAGAACACGTTCAGCGCCGGGTGACTCAAGATCGGTTCGATTCCGCCGTCCAGGCTGTCCCCATCTTCGGGGTCGGCGTTGAGATCGCCGATCAGCACGAACTTCGCCCCCGCCGGCAGCGGCTCGACCCCCGGCAGCTTGCCGTCCAGAAACAGCTTCAAGCCCTGAAGCTCGTCGAAGTGCCGATAAGGGTTGATGGCCTCGAAGGCCGGCGCCACGGGATGGTGCATCACCATGTACAAGAGCGCGCCCGGTGCGACCTCGACCGGCACCACCACGATGCCCTTCTCGAACAGCGGGAACCCGGCCGGAACGCCGGTGCCGATCGCTGTCTTCATCTTCTCGATCGAGTTACCCGGGAGCGCGTCCCACGCAAACTCGTTGATGACGCGGATCTTGTCGTAGGCGATGGGAAACTTGGTCAAGATGGCCGAGTTGAATCGCCCGGGCCAGTCCCCCCACCCGCGGAGGACGAACGACGGATTGCCCAGCGTGGGGCCCGCCCAGGTGAAGCCCGAGTTCCCCAGCGTGATCACCGTGTGTGGGAACGCCGCTGCTGCGTTCACTGCGGCGACCCGGTCGGCGAGGCGCTTGGCGTTCCCGGCGCCGCCGTCGAACGTGCCCGGCTGAGTGCTGGCCGGCGCGCCCGGGCTGCCCAGCGAGGGGATGCCCTCGATGTCGAACTGAAGCTCGTTGATGCTGATGATGTCGGGGGCGAACCGGGCGATCACCTCGGCCGCCGCGCCCGCCTGCTCGTCCGCCCCGTCGAGCAGCTTGGCCGTGGACATCTCGCGCAGGTTGAACTGCGCGATGCGCACCTTCGGCGGAAGGGCGCTGCCGCCGCTGCCGCCGCTGCCGCCGCCACCCGCCGCGCCGCCCACGCCGCCCGTGCCGCCGCCGGGCTGGCCGCCGGCGCCGCCGGTGTTTTCTTCGGAGCCGCATCCCCAGAGGGTGAGCGCCGCCACGGCGAGCCAGCGCCCAAATCGCGGTGTGGTCGCCATGTCAGGGCGTCGCCCCGGCGGCGAAGTCCGCGTCGAACTGCGTCTGGATCTTGGCAACGGGCGCGGGCTCGGTGACGAACACGCCCGCCTCGCGGTTCTTGTTGAGGCTGGTGTACGAGAAGTTCTCCGAGCCGACGAACGCCGCGTCTTCGGTGATCAGCAGCTTGGCGTGCAGGTCACCCGCCACGTAGTACTTCACGGGCACGCCCAGCGCTTTGAAGGTCGCAGCCGTTTGGGCATTGTTCGAGATCCACCCCGGGTTCGCCAGCAGCATCCGCACCTTCACGCCGGCCTGGACGCGGGCCTTCACCGCAGCCACGATCTCGTCGTCGGTCACGTACATCACCGACAGATCGAGCTTCTGGTCGGCCTTGTTGATCAGCTCGGTGAGCCGGGTTCGCGAGTTCTCGGGCGAGACGACCAGGCGGGTACACGCCAGATTCGGCGTCGCGCCGTCCCAATCTGCCTGAAAGACCGCCTCGAGGTCGGCCACGTCGTCCGCGCTCTCGAGCACCGCGTTGTAGTTGCGCTCGCTGCTCATCGAGTACGAGTTCAGGTTGCCCGACATCACCAGGCCACGCTTGCCATCGACGACCATCACCTTGGCGTGGGCGTGTTCGAACTTGGCGGGGGATGCCTTCACCGCGATTCCGGCGCCCTGCAGCGCATTCATCACGTTCGTGTTGGCGGCCTGGTCCGGATCGTAGATGACCTTCACGTCCACGCCGCGCTTCTTGGCCTCGATCAGCGCGTCACGAACGGCCCAGTTGGTGAACTGATAGGCCATCAACCGGAGCGTCTTCTGTGCAGAGTCGACGTGCCCGACCACGAACTTCTCGAACCCGCTCGGCCCGACGAACACGTCGGTGGCCGGTGACCGGGGCGCATAGGGGTCGCACGATTCGCCCCCGCCGCCGCCCACGCCGCCCCCGCCCACGGCGCCCGCGCCGCCGCCGGCGCCTGCCACGCCGCCCATTCCGCCCCCGCCGCCGCCGGCCACACCCCCCATGCCGCCGCCGCCGACGTTGCC
>JAKLKA010000166.1 GCA_023150915.1 Polyangiaceae bacterium | reverse complement strand
ACTGCCCGCCGACGCAGGTCGTGGCCGTAGTGACCGGCGGCTCAGTGCTGTTCGGGTACGAGACCGACGCCTCCTTGCAGTCCGCCCCGCTGCTGCACATGGGCGGGGCGCCCCCCGATCCGCTGCCGCCTGCCGAGGCGTCGCTGCCGGCCGTGCCGCCGGTGCCGCTTCCGCCGACGCCGGCCGAACCGCCGCTTCCCCCGCTGCCGCCGGTGGCGCCGCCGGCGCCGCCCGCCTGGCCGCCACTGGCCGCGGACCCGCCGGTGCCGGCTCCGCCTGCCCCGGCAGCGCCGCCGCCTCCTCCGTCGCTGCCGCAGCCGGTGGCGAGGGCTGCGCCCGATGCGAGGCAGAGTGCGAGGGTGGCGACCGATCTCGGCAGAATGCGCATCCGGCCAGCATACGGGATCACCGCGCTCGCGTCACGGCCCGTCGCGGCCTCAGCCCACGCACTTGCCCGAGACGCAGTGCTGGCTCGGCGCGCAGGCCTTGCCGCAGCCGCCGCAGTTGGCCTCGTCGCCCCAAGGGCTGACGCAGCCGGCGGCGCAGCAGATCTCGCCGCCGCTGCAGTCTTGGCCGCCGTTGCACGAGCAGCTCGGGCCACCGCCGTTCACTCGACACGTCTCGCCCGCGCGACACGTGTCTCCGTCGCACACACACCGACCCTCGCCGTTGCACGCGATGGCATCCCCCTGGCCGCACTGCGTGGCCGCGGTGCACCGACAGCGCTGGTTGTCGCAGCTCAGGCCGGGCGGGCAGGCGCATGCGCTGCCGCCCCCGGTCCCACCCGTGCTGCTTCCACCCGTGCCCGCCGCGCCGGCGGCGCCGCCGGAGCCCGAGGCCCCGCCGCTGCTGGTGCCGGCCGCGCCCCCGGCGGCAGTGCCGGAATCAGCGAAGCTGAACTCGTCGTAGTCGTTGGTGCAGCCCGCGAGCAGCAGCACGCCGATCAGGCCGAAGCGCTTCCCCATTGCCATCGGAGCATAGCGCATCCGAGCCGCTCGAGCCCGCTCAGGGCTGCGGCGCCAGGCACTGCTCGATGGCGCGGAGGAACGGCGGCCGAGCCGAGTGGACCTCGACGCGCAGGCCTGCCAGCGCCGTGGCGACCCCGGCTGCGGCGACGCCCATCCGCACGATGCCGTGGGTCGCGAAGAAGTCGGCGCTCAGAATGTGGCGGATCGACGAGACCACCCACGAGGTGAGCGCCTGGCGCGCCGCCGAGTCGTAGCCGGTCATCTGATCCCAGTCGTGGAACGTGTTGAAACGCGCCCCCCGAGTGAAGTGGCGATCCAGGGTCTCGATCCAGCGTTCGGCCATCGCGGCGGTGAGTCGGCCCTCGACGAAGGTCACGGCCACGTCTTGCCGCGGCAGGTACACCTCCAAACTGCCGCTTGGCTCCACGGCGTGGACCACGCGGGCGCGACGCGCAAGCTCCAAGATCGGTGGACTCGGCTGAATCGCCCCCATGACCCGACAGGCTAGCGCAGTTTCTGGCAAGAGGGCAGAGCCCAGGGACCCGCCCCACACGAGCACGCTGCTGGCGCGCCCCCGATGGAAGGGGCGCGCCGGATTGCCGTGAGTGGTCTGTGGCAGCGGCAGCGTCATGGGCTCGCCGGCTCGCGAGGCGGTGTGATCGAAGACGCGTCCCTTTTCGCAACCGTCCGGCCCGACTTCCGGGTGGGGATGGGACCCGCCCGACGGGCCGCCGGCCCTCAGGTCTCGAGCGAAAACGGTGTGAACGCCGTGTCGGTGTCGTAGTGGTCCTCGTGCTCGACCCGCTTGAGCGCCGCCACCACGCGGTACGTCAGCGGCGTGGCCACGACCTCCCACCCCACCTTGATGCAGTAGTTCGCCAGCATCACCGCCAGCAAGAGCTGGTTCGACCAGACCCCGTAGAACGCCAGCGGATAGAACACGACGGTGTCGCAGGCCTCGCCCACGACCGTCGAGCCGATGGTCCGCGCCCAGAGCAGGCGGCCGCGGGTCGCGACCTTCATCTTTGCCAGCGTGTACGAGTTGGCGAACTCGCCGCAGAAGTAGCCGATGAGCGAGGCCAGCGCGATCCGCCAGGTGGAGCCGAACGCCGCCTCGATCACCGGCTGGCCGCCCCAGCCCGCGGCCGGGGGCAGGTGAACCACCACCCAGCTCATCACCGACGCGAAGCCCAGCGCGCCGAACCCGGCCCACACCACCTTGCGCGCGCGTGCGTAGCCGTAGACCTCGGTGAGGATGTCGCCGAACAGGTACGACAGCGGAAAGAACAAGTTCCCCGCGCCGAACGCGAACGTCTTGCCGAGCACGGTCACCTCGGTCACCTTGCTCACGCCGATCAGGTTCGAGCACAGAAGCACGCACACGAACGCCGCCATGATCAGCTCGTAATAGCGATAGGTGCGAGGTGCCGCGCTCATCCCGAGCGCCAGTCTTGGGGTGAGGGGGGCGCGTCGTCAATGCGCGGAGGGGGCTCCGTCGCCCGGGCGAGTTGGTGTAGCCTGGTCGGATGTACGTGGCGCGGCTCTTGGCGGTGCTCGTGACCGGTACCCACCAGGAGCGCGCATCCGTGATGCACGAGTCGATCCTGCTGCGGCTGGCAGACGGCTCGCTGAGGCAAGGGCGCGAGCAGGTGCTGGCATCGCTGGACCGCTCGGGCCCCTATCACCTGATGGACGCCGGGCCCGACACCCTCAGCGTGGCCCTCGAGGTCGAGGGCGTGCCCGGCTATTTGACCTTCACGCTGCGGGGCGAGGCGATCGACGATCGGCTGATCGCCGTGCACGTCGAGGTCTGAAGCTCACGGCATGGGCTGCGAGCGCGACGAGGGAGCGCCCAGCATGCTCGGCCAGCCGCCTTCCCACTGAACCCGATCGACCAGCACGATGCGCCCCGGGGCTTGCTGCACCTTGCCGGCGACCCACGAGTGGTAGACGTGGACCCAGTCGCCCGACGGGCCCTTCAGCACGGCGCCGTGGCCCGGGCCGGCCCAGCCCCCCTTGCTGGACAGAATGGGCGGGCCCTTCTTGGTGAACGGCCCGAGCGGAGAGCTGGCCTTGGCCACGCCCACGCCGTAGCTGGGGCTGCCGTAGCCGTTGCCGCTGTAGAACAAGAAGAACTCACCGCCGCGCTCGACCATCCACGGGCCCTCGACCAAGGCGCCTTCCCAAGCCAGCGTGTTGGTCAAGAGGGTGGTCGGCGAGCCGATGCGCGACAGCCCGTCGGCGGCCAGCTCCTGGATCTTGATCGGTGTCGACTGCCCCACGGCGTTGCCGTCCACCTTCCACAAGATGTAGTGCTTGCCGCTCGACGCTCGGAAGTAGTGCGCGTCGATCGCCCCGGGGCTGGGCTCGGTGACCAGCGGCTTGCCCAGATCGGTGAACGGCCCGGTGGGGCTCGGCGCGCTGGCCACGCCGATGGCGAAGGTCCCCGAGCTGCCGCTCTTTGCGCTGAAGTAAGCGAGGTATTTCGAGCCGACCTCGTGGATCTCGGGTGCCCAGAAGTGGCTCACCGCCCAGGCGGGCTTGCTTGCCGCGCTGAAGATCGTGCCGACGTTCTTCCAGTGCACCAGATCTTTCGATGACCAGATGGGGTAGGCGAACCCCGGAGTGCAGGTCATGTAATAGGTGTCGCCGGCCTTCATCACGCTGGGGTCGGGGCAGTCGCTGTCGACCACCGGGTTCTCGTACAGGCCGCCGCATTGGGTGTGGCGGAACGCCAGATCGCACGCGCCGCCCCCGGCGAAGTGCGGCGCCCAGCCGTTCGACAGCGTGGCAGAAGAATTGCCGCCGCTCGCAGCGCAGAGGCCGTTCCAGGTCACCACGCCCGGGACGTCGTCGTAAGAAGCCGGATGGTTCGGGGGCGGCAGCCACTTGGGGCCATAGTGCACGCGCGTCTCGCAGCTCTTCGGGACGCCGCTGCAGGTGCCGGAATGGTCGAGCGCGAGAATGCAGCTCTTGCCTTGGAAGAACGGCTTCCACCCGTTCGAGAGCGTCGCAAAGGCGTTGCCCGCGGCGTCGACCTGGCACGAGCCGTCCCAGGTGATCACGCCCTCTGCGTCGTCGTGCTGGCCCGGGTGACTCGGGGGTTTGAGCCACGTCGAGCCGTAGGTGATGCGCGTCGTGCAGGGCGTGGCCCCGCCGGTCCCGCCCGTGTTGCCGCCCGTGCCGGCATCGGTGCCGGCATCGGTGCCGCCCGTGCCGGCATCGGCGCCCCCCGCACCCCCGCCGGCCGCGCCGGCGCTGCCCGCGGCGCCACCGGAACCGGCACCGGCGCTGCCCTGCCCGCCCGCGCCCCCGCTGGCCGGGGCACCGCCGGCCGCGCCCGCGCCGCCGCTGCCGTCGCCGGGCGCCTCCGCGCCGCAACCCGAAAGGGCCAACCCGACGTTGGCGGCCAGCACCAAGAGCCGCCCGACCGTGGGGGAATGCTCGCGTCCAAGCGCCATGCCCGCACGCAAAGCAGGTTTCATACCGCCCGGCATATATACTGGCTCGCCATGGGCGGTTCCGAAATCAAAGAACCACACTCGGGACACGTCATCGCGGGTCGCTACGAGCTGGGGGCGATCATCGGTCGCGGCGGGCACGGCCTGGTGTGGAAGGCCAGGGATCGCGAGAGCGGTCGGCTGGTGGCGGTCAAGATGCTGACCGACGTCGCTGCCAAGGATCCGCATCAGGTCGAACGCCTGCGGCGCGAGCAGATCGCGCTGGTGAAGCTCGCGGGAACCTCGGCGGTCGAGCTGATCGATCTCTGCCGCAGCAGCAGCGGCAAGCTGTGTCTGGTGATGGAGCTGCTCGAGGGCGTGGATCTCGAGGCCCACCTCGAGGGGCTCGAGCAACGTGGGCAGCGCATTTCGGTGGCCAGCCTGCTGGCGGTGCTGAGCCCGGTGGTCACGACCCTGGAGCGCGCCCACGAGCAGGGCATCATCCACCGGGATCTGAAGCCTGCGAACGTCTTCATGCTCGCAGAGAAGGCGGGCGGTGGCGTGCGCGTGCTGGACTTCGGGCTGGCGCGGCTGCGCGCGCAGATGCCGTTGACCGCCGCCGGCACCATCGTCGGCTCGCCCAGCTACATCGCACCCGAAGCCTGGAAGGGCAAGAGCGAGGCGCTGGACCAACGGGTGGACGTCTATTCGTTCGGCGTGCTGGTGTTCCGCGCGCTGGCGGGGCAGTTTCCCTTCGCGGGAAACTCGCTGCAAGAGAAGTTCAAGGCAGCGACCTCTGCGGCGCGTCCGGCGCTCTCGCCTCTCAGGCCCGACGTGCCGAAAGAGGTCGACGAATGGGTGAGCCAGGTCTTGGCCATCGATCCCGATCTTCGCTTCCGCACGCTACGCGGCGCGTGGAATGGGCTCCTGGCGGCCCTGGGCAACCCCGAGCTCGCGTCAGCGCTGGTGACCGCGGAAGACGTGGCCAGCGCCGCCGACGCGGCTTCGCCGCTCGCCGCGCCCGCCGCGCCGCCCGCACCGGCGCCGCGCATCCACACTCCCGTGATGCCCGCGAGCGCGCCCCCCACCGCCCGATCGGAGGCCTCGGCCAGCATCGAGCTGCCGATGTCGGGGGCGCTGCCGGCGCTCAAAGCGGTGTTCAAACGGGCGGCCACCGCGGTGGCGCGCGTGGCCGAGGTCGTGACCGGGAGCGAGCGCCTGCGCACCCCGATCCCCGCCGCTGATGCGGGCCCGCCCCCCAGCGATGCGCCGCCTCCTTCGCGGTCCGTCGCAGTCTCGCCGGTGATGGCCATCGGCACGCGCGTCCGCGAGGGCAAGAGCATGGTCCGCGAGTGGCTGGCCGGCTCGGACTTCGAGCCCGCGGGCAATACCCAGCGCGAGCCCAGCGACGTGGTGGCCTGGCTCGGCGGTGAGGCCATGTCGAACCGGCGCGAACAGACGCTGCCCATGGCCGTCCGTGCGCCGGTGGCCGAGGCGGCCCCGCCGTCGCTCGAGCCCGCCACCGAGCCCGAGCCCGAGCCGGCGACCGTGCCGGCCCAGATCCGCAAGCCCCGCGTCCGGCGCAGCGCGAAGAAGCCGGACGCGGAGCGGCCGGCCGCCAAGAAGAAGGTCGCCAAGAAGAAGGTCGCCAAGAAGAAGGTCGCCAAGAAGCGGGCCACCAAGAAGCGCGCCCAGAAGCCGCGCGCTTGAGCAGACGACGACGGGGCGACCCGAGAGTCGCCCCGTCACCGGCGGTCATGCCTTCACTCGGCTGCGGGGTGGCCGCTCGCCGGCTTCTCTGCCAAGAGCCGACGCCTGAGGTCGTGTCGCAACGCCTCGACCTCTGGGCTGCGCGGCCGTTCGTCCTCGACCAAGAGCGGGCTCTCACCGATCTTCTCCGACAAGAGCACAGAGAGCAGCGTCTCGAGCACGCCACCGCTGCCGGCGCCGCCGCCGGTGCCGCCACCGACCACCACGCGCGGGACCACGTCCACGCCGGCGCGCTCGATGGCCTCTGAGAAGCGACCCAGCACGGCCTGGGTGACCTGGAGCTTCGGGCCGCCGTAGGCGCGGACCTGCTCTTCGGTGGCAATCGCCTGGGCAATGCCCACGCGGGCCGTCTTCTCGGCTTCGGCCTCACCCATCATGCGCAGCTGGTCGGCCTCGGCTCTCGGCTAGGGCTGGGGTCGCAACGCCGAAAACGAATGGGCTTCGGCGTGCGCCATGGGGGATAGGGGTGCGTACGGCGTTTCGCCCGCGCAACGCCGCAATCGCGGTGCCAACGACGATTTCGCGTCGCGTCGAGCCCTGGCTCAGACGCTGCGCATCAGCCGTGCCAACGCCGCGGTACAGTCGCGGCATGCTGCACTTGCGACTGGTGGTGCCCAGCGAGCTCTCGGAGCAGGTCTTGCACGCGCTCTCGGGGAACGCCTCGGTGACGAACCTGGTGCTGTGGCAGGGCGTGGCCCTCAAGCCCAAGGGGGATCTGGTCTCGTGCGACGTGGCACGCGAGGACGGAAGCGTGGTGCTCGAAGAGCTGCGAGGCCTGGGGGTCGAGCGCCAGGGGTCGATCGCAGTAGAGATGATCGACGCCGCGATCTCGGATGCCGCGGACGCGGCCGAGCGCGCCGCCGAAGGGTCACCGGGGAATGCCGTCGTCTGGGAAGAGGTCGAAGCACAGACCTCGGAGAGCGCGGAGCTCAACGCGAGCTACCTGATCTTCCTGGTGCTCGCGACGGTGATCGCCGCCGTCGGCATCCTCACCGATTCGGTGGTGTTGATCATCGGCGCCATGGTGGTCGGCCCCGAGTTCGGGCCCCTTGCCGGGCTGTGTGTCGCGGCGGTGCAGCGCCGCTGGGCGCTGGCGGTGCGCTCGCTGGCAGCGCTGGTCCTTGGTTTCCCGATCGCGGCCGCGGCGACCTGGCTGGCGGTCGTGGCGCTGCGGGCCTGGGGCACCACCCCGGCCACTCTGGCGCGCACCCAGACGCTGTTCATCGCGCACCCGGACGCGTATTCGGTGATCATCGCCCTCTTGGCGGGCGTGGCCGGCATTCTCTCGCTCAGCACGTCGAAGTCCGGCGCGCTGATCGGGGTGCTGATCTCTGTGACCACCGTCCCCGCGGCGGCCAACATGGCCGTGGCCGCCGCCTATTCCGACTGGGTCGAGCTGCGCGGGGCAGCGCTGCAGCTGGCGGTGAACCTGGGGTGTGCGGTGGCAGCGGGCATCGGCACCCTGGGGGCTCAGCGCGCGCTGTGGGCGGTGCGGGCGCGCCGCCGGAGGCGCCCGGCCTGACGGGCCGAGCCTACCGCTCGCGCAACCCCGGCATTTCAGATCTGAGATGCGCGGCTGACGAACCGCGGCCCTTTCTTGACCAGGCCGCTTGGCACGTGCATTGCTGGCTTTCGGAGCGGAGCCCATGCACGGGTACGTGACGACCAGGCACCTTCTGACCCACGGACCGGTGATCGTCCGGGAGTTCGGCTGGCGGGTGTTCCTTCGGTGTTGCGTGCGGTGCCTGGTGCCCGGGCGCCCGGCGACCTTCCTGGGCGTCGTGCGCGAGTGCAAGAAGAGCGGCCGCTGACCGGCTCAGCCGGTGGTGCCCACACCCGACGGATCCAGGCTCCACTGGAAGTTGTCGAGGATGGTGAGTGAGTCGAGGATGTGGTCGCTCACGTCGAAGACCATGAACTCGATGACCATGGTCTCGCCCGGGACCACGGGCGCCGTGGTGGTCAGCCACTTGGTGCCGCCCCCCGTGTTGCTCAGCTGCATGCCCGTGCCGGCGAGCTCACCCATGCCGAACGGGCAGGTGTTGCAGCCCTTCGCCGCGCACAGATCGAAGAAGCCGTTGTTGACGCTGACCGGGTTGTTCGCCGAATCGAACGAGATGTTCTTGTCCGCCGGGATGCCGGCGGCGCCGGTGGTCAAGAGGGCCAGGTAGAAGTCGTTGAAGATCGTGCACTGGTACGTCCAGTACTCGGAGCTGAAGAAGCGGAACTTGTACGAGAACGACTGGGCGTTGGTCGGCACGCGGACCGTGAGCCGCACGTTGACCGGGTCGTTGGCGCCGCTGCCGGCGGGGCACGTTCCGCTGCAGCCCGCCGACGCGGGCAGCGCCCCGGCGTGGGCCGCCAGGTAGGCCGGCGGCGGGGTGGTGCTGGTGCTGTACGACGCGCCGGAGTTCGGTGGGGTGTAGCCCGGGTCGTTCTGGTCGCGCATTCGACCGGACGAGATCCCGGCCATGGTCGGCCCCTTGGTCGGCACGATGCCGCCGGTGCCGTAGTTCTGCAGCACCGCCGTCTGCCAGTTCTGCATCTCGCCAAGGGCCGTCGCATTCGGCGTGGTGCCGTTCGGCTGCAGGTGCTGGGCGGTGATCACTCCCCACTTCTTCTGGGCCAGCGGCGGGCTCGCGGTGGTGAACTGGCAGAGGTCGATGGCCTGGGCCACGTCCGTCGCGGTCACGCCCGTCCACTTGGCGGTCGTGGCGCAATCAGCCGTCGGCGTGGTGTCGCTGCTCGCCGGATCGCAGTCGTCGTCGACCGAGTTGCCGACCACCTCGAACGCGCCGGGGTTGACGTTCTTCGGCTTCGAGCACTGGCTGGTTTCTTCGCAGCAGTCGCCGTTGCACTTGGTCCAGCCGTCGCCGTCGGTGTCTTTCACGTCGTCGGCGGTGCCGCTGCAGTCTTCGTCCAGGCCGTTGGCGCACAGCTCGTCGCTGGGCACCACCTGGTTCAAGCACGGCCCCCAGAGCAAGCCGCTGGCGTCGCACGTCTGCTGCCCGGCCTTGCACTCGCCGACCCCCGCCGTGCCCGTGGGGCCGGTGTAGCAGCTCTGGGTCGAGCCGGGCTTGCACGCGCACGCGCCGCCCACACCCGTGTTCCACTCGCAGCCGTCGATTGGGCTCTCGTTGCAGTCGGCGAACCCGGCCGCGCAGGCCCCCATGCCACACGTCCCGGCGGCGCACTGGGTGGCGGCGTTCGGGTAAGAGTTGCACGCGGTCCCGCAGGCGCCGCAGTTGTTCACGTCGGTCTGCAGATCGTGGCAGCTGGCCGTGCAGCAAGTGTCCCCTGCGGTGGGGCACGGCTGGCTCGCGCTGCATCCAGTCGCGCAGGCGTTGCTCGCACAGATCTGGCCCGAGGGGCAGTCGGTGTCCTTCAGGCAGGTCACGCACGCCTTGGTGGCGGCGTTGCAGAACGGCGTCGCGCCGCTGCAGTCCGAGGCTTCGTCGCAGCCGGCGCCGCACTTCTTGGTCGCGGTGTCGCAGTACTGCCCGGTGGGGCAGTCTGTCGCGCCCAGGCAGCCGACGCACTTGCCGGTCGAGGGGTCGCAGGTGGGGCCGCCGGGATCCGTTGCACAGTCGGTGTTGCTGCTGCAGCCGGTGGGGCCTGCGTCGCCGCCCGTGCCGCCGCCGGCCTGGCCGCCGGTGTTCGCGGTGTTGCCCGAGCCGCCCGAGCTGGTGCCGCCGCCGCCGGAGCCGCCGCTGGTGGCCGCACCGGAGCCGCCGCTGGCCGACGAGCCCCCGGTGTTGGTCGCACCCCCGCCCCCGCCCGCGGCGGTCGAGGCATCCGAGCCCCCGCAGGCAACGGCCCAGATCGACGCGAACACGAACACGATCGGCAACGCTTTGCGCATGGGTCGACCTCCGCGGTGGTGACCCGGAAAGAGTACGCGGCCCCGCGCGCGCCCGCTACTTCGCCGACCTCGAGGTTTTTTCCGCCCACTTCCCCCGCGCGCCCCCACTCGAGCAGGCGGGAGACGTCGCATGGGAAAATCGGGACAATTGGCGGTCTTGGGCAGCGCGCTGGCCTGGGCGTGCGCTACCAGCAACGGGATCGACGAGCCGGCGTCCACGGCGGGTGCGGCTGGGGCTGCCGGCGCCGCCGTGGGGGCGGGCGGTGCTCCGAGCCTCGACGCCGGCGGCGGGTTCGCGGGAGCCACCGCCTGCGAGCTCGCGGCGAAGTCCCATTCGTACATGGGCTGCGAGTTCTGGCCCACGGTCGTCGCCAACAACGTGTGGTCCACCTTCGACTTCGCGGCGGTGGTCGCGAACGCCGGCAACGAGCCCGCCACCGTCGAGGTCGCGCGCGGCGCCACGCTGGTCACCAAGGTCACCGTTCAACCCGGCAGCCTCGAGAAGATCCACCTGCCATGGATCCCCGAGCTCAAGGGCGGTGACGCGGACGAGTGCGGCGGCTCGGTCTCGCTCGAGCAGAGCGTTCGCGTGGTCGATGGCGCCTATCGGCTGACCAGCAGCGTGCCGGTCACCGTGTATCAGTTCAACGCGCTCCAGTTTCGAGGCGAGGGTGGTCCGTCAGGGAAGAGCTGGAAAGCGTGCCCGGGCAACGAGACCTGCGCACAGGTCGGCGCTGCGGTGGGCTGCTATTCGTTCTCGAACGACGCCTCGCTGCTCTTGCCGACGACCGCCCTGACGGGCACCTATCGGCTGGTCGGGCAGAAGGGCTGGCCGATGGTGGCCATGCCCTCGTACTTCGCCGTCACGGGAACCCAGGACGGCACCCAGGTGACGGTGAAGCTCACCAAAAAAGCGACCACCGCGGCGGGCACCGACATTCCCGGGGCGGACAAAGGCGTCACGTACGGCTTTCCGCTGAAGCGCGGCGAGGTGGTCGAGATCGTCGCCAGTCCGGACTCGGACCTCGCCGGCAGCCTGGTGACCGCGGACAAGCCCGTGCAGGTGATCACCGGCATGCCTTGCGTGAACCAGCCGTTCGACGTCGCGAAAGCGGCGTGCGACCACATCGAAGAGAGCGTGTTCCCCGCCGAGACGCTGGGCAAGCGCTACTTCGTCACGGTGCCGACGGGGCCCAACGGCGACGCGGTGGGGCACTTCGTGCGGCTGGTCGGAAACAGCGACGGCACCGCGCTCAGCTATCCTGGCGGCGCGCCACCGAACGCGCCGACCCAGATCGACGCGGGTCAGGTGGTCGACCTCGAGGTGGTGACCAGCGACTTCGAGATCGAGGGCAGCCAGGCGTTCGCGGTGGTCACGTTCCAGCTCGGCGGCAGCATGGTCGACCCCGACAAGCCGCCCCACGAGCGGCGCGGGGATCCCTCGCAGAGCGCGGCGGTCAGCGTCGAGCAGTTCCGGAAGAAGTACGTGTTCCTCGCGCCCGACGACTACGACGTCGGCTACGTGGACATCGTGCGCAAGACCGGGGTGTCGGTCGTGCTGGACGGCGTCGAGGTCGACGCCACGCCGAAGGCGCTCTCGAGCGGGTACGAGGTTCTGCGCGCGAAGCTGGGCCCGGGCCAGGCCGGCGCCCACCTGCTCGAAGCCGCGAGCCCCGTGGGCCTGCAGGTGGTCGGCTACGGCAAGTTCACCAGTTACCAGTACCCCGGCGGGCTCGGCCTGGCACCCATCACGCCGCCGCCGGTGAAGTAGTCGCTAGCGCCGCGTCCCGGCCATCTGCCCGCTGCGGCGGCGCGGGGGGCCTTCGTCCTCTCGCCCCGCGCCGTCGAACAGCCGCAGCTCGCCCGACGGCGGGAACTCGCCGGACTCGAGCGCCGCAACCCGTTCGGCCGCCATCGGAAGCTGCTGCGCGTGCGGTCCCACGATCAGGAAGCGATACCCGTGGGGCGCGAGCCAGATCGGCGCGCTCTCCCACTCGACCCCCTCTTCCAGCATCCCGAGCCCGGCGACCGAGCTCTCGAAGAACGGGTCAGCGAGCTCACGCGGCCTCTCGCCGGACCGAGACCCCGGCGGCGTCGAGCGCCGGCGTGACTTCGCTGACGGCCTGGGCGTGGCGGATGGCACGCAGCAGCACCTCTGCCTCGACGAAGGTCCGGGCCAGGTGCGTCAGCCACTGCTTGAGCCGACCCGGGGCATGGCGGGCCTCTACCCGGCCGAGCACGGCTTGCCAGTAGTCGGCCAGATGCGGGCGAAGCTCCAGCCAGTCGGCGCGGCGGTCGGGCGGCAGAGCAACGCCGGCTCGCCGCGCGCGGATCCGCCGGGCCAGGAACGGGTCTGCCACCGCGCCGCGGCCGATCATCACGTCGTCGCTTCCGCTCACCGACCGGCAGCGTGCGTGGTCGTCCGCCGTCCACACTTCACCATTGGCAGTCACCGGCAGGTGCACCCCATCGCGGATCCGCGCGACCCACTCCCAGTGCGCCGGCGGCTTGTAGCCGTCTGCCTTGGTCCGCGCGTGCACCACGAGCGAACCCACGCCGCCCGCTTCGAGTGCGAGCGCACAGTCCAGCGCCCGCGAGGTGTCCCCCACGCCCAGGCGCATCTTGGCGCTGACCGGAAGCGTGCTCGGCACTGCCCGGCGCACTGCCTCGGCGATCCGAAAGAGCTGATCGGGCGCTGCGAGCAGCATGGCCCCGCCGCCGTGACGGTTCACGGTGCGAGCGGGGCAACCGAAGTTGAGATCGATTCCGGGCGGAGCCAAGCGGGCCAGTCGCGCGGCGTTCTCCGCCATGCAGCCGGGGTCACTCCCGAGCAGCTGCACGATGACCGGAGTCCCGGCCCGTGTGCGGCCCTGCTGGAGCAACTCGGGGCTGACGCGCAGGAAGGACCGCACGGGCAACAGCGAGCCGGACACCCGGACGAACTCCGTCACCGCCGCGTCGTAGCCTCCGATGCGGGTGAGCACCTCGCGCAGGGCGTGGTCGGCAAGGCCCTCCATCGGCGCCAGCAGCACTCTTCCCATGGGTCTCCCCGTTTACCGCCGATCGGCGCCCAGAGCGACCCGTTCGCCGGGCGCGCCCCGACGCCGGTGAAGGCCGCCCTTGCCGCCGGGGGGGCGCGGTCGAACACTTGCCCGGCGTGGAACACTTCGACGTGCTGATCGTCGGAGCCGGGCTCTCGGGCATTGGCGCCGCGGTGCACTTGCAGCAGCGCTGCCCGGGCAAGCGCTACGCCCTCCTCGAGGGCCGCGCCGCGCTCGGCGGTACCTGGGACGTCTTCCGCTACCCCGGGATCCGCTCGGACAGCGACATGCACACCCTCGGTTACGGCTTCCAGCCGTGGCGCGAGGCCAAGGCGCTGGCCGACGGCCCGTCGATCTTGAACTACCTGCAGCGAACGGCCCGCGAGCACCGGGTCGATCGCCACATCCGCTATCGCCACTCGGTGCGGCGCGCGAGCTGGTCCAGCGCCGAAGCCCGGTGGACGCTCGAGGTCGAACGCGCGGACACCGGCGAGAGCGTTCAGCTGTCGTGCAACTTCCTCTCGATGTGCGCAGGGTACTACAGCCATCGCCACGGCTTCACGCCCGAGTGGGCCGATCGCGAGCGCTTCCGCGGCCCGATCGTGCACCCTCAGGCGTGGCCCGAAGCGCTCGAATACCGCGGCAAGAAGGTGGTGGTGATCGGCTCGGGCGCCACGGCCGTCACGCTGGTTCCCGCCCTGGCGCGCGGGGGCGCAGAGGTGGTGATGCTTCAGCGATCGCCCAGCTGGGTGCTGTCCGTCCCCGCCCGCGACCCCATCGCCAACGCGCTGGCGCGCGTGCTGCCCGAACGGATGGCGTACGCCGCGACGCGATTCAAGAACGTCCGCCTGCAGCAGCTGCTCTATCGCACCGTGCGGGCACGACCCGCGTGGGTGAAGAAGCTGCTGCTCGGGCGGGTGCAGAAGGCGCTGGGCCCGGCCTACGACGTCGGCACGCACTTCACTCCGCGCTACGATCCGTGGGATCAGCGGCTGTGCTTCGTCCCCGACGACGACCTGTTCGACGCGCTCCGCTCGGGCAACGCTTCGGTCGTGACCGATCGGGTCGAGCGCTTCACCGAGCGCGGCCTTCAGCTCGTGTCGGGGCGCGAGCTCGAGGCCGACATCGTGGTCACGGCCACGGGCCTCGAGCTGGTGGTGCTGGGCGAAGTCGAGGTTCGGGTCGACGGCGCGGTCGTCGATTTCGCCGACACCTGGACCTACAAGGGCATCATGTGCTCGGGCGTGCCGAACCTGGTGTCCACCTTCGGCTACGTGAACGCATCGTGGACGCTGCGCGCGGACCTGATCGCGCAGTGGCTGTGTCGCCTCGTGACGCACATGGATCGGCAGGGCGCGCGGATCGCCACCCCGCGCCTGCGCCCGGGCGACGCCGACATGCCGGCGCGCCCGTGGATCGAGGGCTTCTCCCCCGGCTACATCCAGCGCAGCCTGCACCGCTTTCCCAAGCAGGGCGACCGTGAACCCTGGCTAAATCGCCAGGACTATCGCCACGACCAGCGCGCGCTGGGCACGGCGCCGATCGCCGATGGTGTTCTGGCCTTCGAGTGACGCCCGCCGAGGTCGTGGTTAACTAGTGCTGCGTCCCAGAAGTCGCAATCCATCTCAGGCTGCGAGGACCCGGCCGGTGTAGGTCCACTCGAACGGCCGGGCGAGGTGTTCGTTCCAGTGCCAGGCGAATCGATAGATACCCGCCTCCAGGGCGCGCGCG